>JAFGCP010000426.1 GCA_016932595.1 Deltaproteobacteria bacterium | reverse complement strand
GGGCTTTTTCCGTGGCGGCAAGCAGCACGGCCCTGCGCTGCAGCGGAGCAAGCTGCAGATGCAGGCCTTGCTGCACCGCGTCGAGGAGCTTTTCGGGATTGGCCGGTCGCCGGGATGCCGGCCTCGCCGTGAGGGCCTGCAGCCGCGCGGCAATGCCTGTTTCACAGTTGTAGAGAGCGGCGGTATAGACCGCCGGGCTCTGGGCCGATACGGCATCAAGAACGATTTTTTTTTGCTCCGCAAGCCTTTCAACAGCTTGTCCCACGGCATCGCTCCCCACCTGCAGAAGCCCGGCGCAGTGTGCGGCCAGCCCGTCGCGGGGATAGCACAGATGGCCTTCATGAGAGAACTGCTGCAGGGCGTAGAGAATGCCGGCTTCGATGCGCTGTGGCGAGTCATGGGGCAGGCCGAGTTTCACGGCAATGGCGTCGGAGGTGAGAAAACCGATGCCGAAAATATCCGCTGCCATGCGGTAGGGATTGTCCCTGATGACCTGCAGGGCATTTGCGCCATAGTGCCGGTATATTTTTGCGGCATACCCGGCGCCCACATCATGGCTTTGCAGAAAAAGCATAAGATTCCGTATGCCGTGCTGCTCCCGCCATGCCCGGTTTATCATGTCGATGCGCGACGGGCCGATTCCCTCAACCTCGCCCAGCCGCTGCGGGGTCGTGCCGATGACATCAAGTGTGGCCGTGCCGAACCGGTTGACAATCCGCTCAGCCATGACCGGGCCTATGCCCTTGATGAGGCCGGAGCCAAGATATTTTTCAATGCCCTGCAGGGTGGCGGGCAGAACCTTTTCACAGCTGTGCACCTTGAATTGCCTGCCGAAGCGCGGATGCGAAGTCCACTGCCCCTGCAGGCGCAGCTGCTCGCCGCTGCGCGCGGAGGGCATGGCGCCGACAATGGTCACCGGCTCGCCGTGGCCCTGGGCTTTCAGCCTGCCGACAATGTAGCCAGTTTCGGGGTTTGTATACACAATCTGCTCAAGTTCACCGGTAAGTGTTGCAGGCATGGCTTTTAAGCTGAAAAAATTCACGTAATAAAAAAAACAATAAAAAACATTGCTAATTTCGTCAGACGATTTATAATTTGTCAATAAAAAACGCCTGGGTCGCATAAGCTTTAAGCTCATTTGCCGGCTCATTTGGCGCGGAAACCTTTAAAGGGCTTCAAAATAATGCATTTATTATATAAACCACTTGCATGTATTGTTTTTGTTTTATGCGCTGTTCTTCCATCGACGGCACAGGGCAAAGTGTATATCGATATTTTCAACCCCTCATCGCGCAGCCTGCCGATCGTTATTCCGCCGTTCAGGTCAAGCGGCGATTTCGACCGCGAAGGCATAGCATCAAAGGCCGGACAGGTGATAGCTGATGACCTTGATTTTTCCGGTGTCTTCAGGGCCGTTGACGCAAGCGCCGCGGGCAGCGCGATTATGGACGGCGACAGAATAAAATGGGATATGGTGTCCATGCTCGGCGCCGAGGCCATTATAACGGGCTCGGTGAAGATGTCCTCGGGCAGCGCTGTTTTTGAAATTCGTTTATACGATGCAGTTCAGCAAAAGCAAATGGTCGGCAAGCAGTATGAGGGCCGCGTAGAAGATTACCGTGAAATCGCCCATCGCTTCGCCAATGAAGTATTCAAAACAATGACCGGCGCACGCGGCGTGTTTGATACAAAGCTAGCCTATGTTCGAAGCAATCTGCGCGACAAGGACATTGTTCTTGCAGACTATGACGGAGCCAATGCCCGGCAGCTGACAAACTATCATTCCCTGACCATCGGGCCTGCCTGGTCTCATGACGGCAGGCAGCTGGCATTCACATCGTATAAGGACGGGAACCCGAATCTGTATGTGCTGGGGGTTGATCTGTTCCGCGGAGCGGCAAAGGGATCGCCAAAACTGGTATCAAAAAAGAAGGGGGTCAATATTACGCCGTCATGGTCCCCCGATGATGCAAGAATTGCCTTGACATTGAATTTGAATAACGGTAATTCAGAAATTTATATACAAACGCTGGCTACAAAGGCGCTTGAGCGGGTCACCAATGACTGGGCCACGGACGTATCGCCGTCATGGTCGCCCGACGGCAGAATGATAACATTTGTTTCGGACCGCACCGGGGGGCCTCAAATTTACACGGTAGACCTTTCTACGGGGCGCTTCAAGCGGATCAGCTTCAACGAAAGCAGCTATAATACAAATCCTGCCTGGTCTCCCCGGGGCGACAGGATAGCCTATGTCGGGCAGGTCGGCGGAAGATTTAATATTTTTATAGCAAGCACCGATGGCCAGTATCAAAAGCAGATCACGAGCGGGCAGGGCAATAATGAAGACCCGGCATGGTCGCCGGATGGCCGGTTTCTTGCTTTCAGCTCCAGCAGAACCGGGCAGAAGGAAATATATATTATGCGCGCAGACGGCAATGGAGCAAAAAGGATAACCTTTGGAAAGGGAAATAAGACCGAGCCGGCGTGGTCACCCAGTTTTACCAATCAATAAATTCAGTTTTTAAGTTCTTACATATTACTAATCTTACACAAGGGAGAAAAAGAGATGAAACACAACCTGAGGCTTCTGTTGAATGTTGCATGCGCCGTAGCGCTTGTTTTCAGCTTTGCCTGCGCCAAGAAACAGATCAAAGACGAGATGATTGAAGCGCCTGTCGATACCGATCTGAATGCCAGTGAATTCCAGGAAATTACCGATCCGGCTGTCAAGGCCATTTTCCAGGATATTCGTTTTGACTATGACCGGTTTGCATTGAAGCCCGAGGCAAAGCGGACCCTGTCGGCTATCGCCGGCTGGCTCAATCAGAACCCCGGCCGCAGAGTGCTTATTGAAGGTCATTGCGATGCCCGCGGCACTGCCGAGTACAATATTGCACTGGGCGAGCGGCGCGCCAACAGCGCCAAGACTTTTCTTGTGGAGCAGGGAATTGCCGACAAGAGTATCGCCACCATCAGCTATGGCAAGGAAAGACCTGTGTGTGAAGATATGTCAGAATCCTGCTATGCAAAAAACAGAAGAGACCACTTCCTTCTGAGCAAGTAAGCTGAAAGCTGCATCTCTCCGGCCGAAAGGCCGGAGAGATGTTTTTTTATTCTGAACCAACAGTCTGTGCAACCGCCATGAAACCATATCGTTTTTTTATTCTTGCGGCATTTCTTTTGCTGCCATCCTGCGCCCAGAACCTTCAGAATCAGATAGATGACCAGGGAAGGGCAATTACCATTCTGCAGCGCAAAAATCAGGAGCTTGACCGCTCGCTGAGGAGGCTTCGCGATGACTATGAAAACGACATGGAAAAGCTCCGCTACGACATGAAAACCATGCGCAGCGCCACTGAGCAGAAAGCCCAGCAGGAAGCCGGCGCTCAGGGCGAGGCGGCAGAGCAGCAGGATGCAGCATTTGAAAGTGTGCCCCCAGGCGGGGGCGCCCCCGTCCCCGCGCCCCGTCAGACGCGCCCTGCGCCGCCAGCATCGTTAACCGATAAGGATATGTACAATCAGGCCTATACCGTCTACAGCGGCGGCGATTATGCGAAATCCCGCAAAATGTTTAATGATTTTCTCAAAACGCATCCCGCCAGCCAGTTTGCCGGCAGCGCACAGTTTTGGATTGCAAGCACGTATTTCAAGGAAGGGCAGTACGAGGAAGCAATTTCGGCCTGTGATGATGTGATCAAAAAATATCCCCAGGGCAATAAAACCCCGGATGCCTATTATCTTCAGGCCCTTGCCTTCTGCGAAATAAAAGATTCAACGACAGCGCAGATTATTCTTGAGGACCTTATTCAAAAGTATCCGAATTCAGAGGCCGGCAATGCGGGCAAACAGAAGTATGAGGAGCTGAAAAGCAAAAACTGACCATGTGAAGCCCCGCCTGCCGATGCGCCATTGCCCCCTTGCAGCGCACTCGCCTTATTTCAATCCTGCCCCCTCAAACTGATTGTCAAAATCCGCTACTTCGCCTATACTGCTTGCCTGCTGAAGCCCTTTTTCACGTACCGCATAAGGAGAAAAACTACCATGAAAGTACCACTTCTTGATCTGAAGGGGCAGTACCAGTCAATTAAAGATGAAATGACGCCCGTTCTCAATGAGGTCATCGAGTCGCAGCTGTTTATTCTGGGGCCGAACGTCGAAAAGCTTGAAGCTGAAATTGCACGCTATTGCGGCGCACCGTATGCTGTTGGCGTCACTTCGGGCTCTGATGCGCTGCTGCTTGCCCTGATGGCCATGGATATCGCGCCGGGCGACAGGGTCATCACTACCCCGTATACGTTTTTTGCAACCGCAGGGTCCATATGCCGTATCGGGGCTGTGCCGCTTTTTGTGGATATTGCACCCGACACCTTTGCTATCGATCCGGTAAAGATCAGGGCTCTGCTAGAGCGCCTGCCCGAGGCTGAGCGCTGCCGCGTGAAGGCCATTATGCCGGTGCATCTCTATGGCCAGTGCGCTGATATGCCCGAAATTATGGCCATTGCCCGGCAGTACGATCTCAAAGTTATTGAAGATGCGGCGCAGTCCCTTGGCGCGGCAATCACCGTGGACGGCGCGGAGCGCAAAGCCTGCTCGATTGGGGATTTCGGCTGCATCTCCTTTTTTCCGTCAAAGAATCTCGGCTGCTTCGGCGATGGCGGCATGGTCACGGCCCGTGACGAGCAGGTCGCGCGGAAGCTTAAAAGCCTGCGCATGCATGGCCAGACCTATACCTATCATCACCAGTATATCGGCATGAACGGCAGGCTTGACGCTCTGCAGGCAGCCGTGCTGCTGGTGAAACTGCCGCATCTTGACTCCTGGGCCGCGGGCAGGCAGAAGAACGCCGCAGTGTATGCAAAGCTTTTTGCGGAGGCGGGGCTTCTGGAATATATAACGCCACCCGTGAAACGCGCTGGCCGCAGTCATGTTTATAATCAGTTTATCATCCGCGCGAACAATAGAGACGCATTAAAAGAGCACCTTGACAGGAACGGCATCGGCACGGCGGTGTACTATCCGCTGTGCCTGCATCTTCAGGACTGCTTCAGCTTTCTCGGCGGCAAACAGGGCGATTACCCTGAAGCGGAAAAAGCCTCGCAGGAAACCCTGGCGCTGCCTGTTTTCCCCGAGCTGAAACGCGAGCAGATTGAATATGTGGTTGAGCAGATCGAGGTGTTTTATAAAAAGTAAAGATTTCGTATAGTGGGCCGTGACATTTCAAAGTATGCAGTGTGTGCGCTTTGTAGGAGCGCATTTATGCGCGATTGTTTCGCGGCTGAAGCCGCTCCTACAGTGGGAAACTGCCAAAAAGAATAGTCATGGCCTAATAGAATAAAAAAAGCCCGCCTTTCAAGGCGGGCTTTTTTTTGGCATGGTAGCCGTTATTTCTTTTCTCCGGGATAGAGTATCTGCACGGCGTGATAGCCCTTTTCCTTGAAACCCCGGTTCATGATGACTATGCGTTCGGGCACGACTTTGGTGATGATTTTGCCGGCCCGTATCATTTCGATCAGCATGTCAACCGACGGCGGCTGGGGCATGGTCGGATTGGGCGCCGGCATGGGCAGCGTCGGAATATAAATCCGCGCGGCCGTTTCAAACTCGGGATCTGTGCCCTGCAGTACGGTTGCTTTGCCAACAATCTGGACGCCCAGTGCAGAGCCGAAGTAATCATAGTTTTCCCGCTGCTTCATATAGGCCAGGGACACATTCTGATTGGATGCCATCTGAAACAGCTTTTCCGTCTGCTTTTCAGACATGGCGTAAAAGGTAAAGGTTTTGGGGTCGATCACGAATTCGATGACCGTTGCAAGGGGCTTGTTTTCATAGGATGTCGCCAGGGCATAGATCTCGCGGTAGTCGCCCTTGCCTTTGAGCGTATTGAGCACAGCCTCCTCGATTTCCTTGCGCGGTGCAGTGCCTTTTTTGCTTTTTTTCATGGCCATGGTGGCCGATGTGTAGGCATCAACGCCGTCATAGCTGTGGCAGTCAAGGCATTTCATTTTTTCATCATATACGCCGTGATGGGGCGGCTTTTTCGTGGGGGTCACGTAGAGCCATTTTGGCCCGCCTTTTTCCCAGGCGGTCTGCTCGGCGGCACATACGCCGGCCTGAAGCAGGGCGGTTACGGCTAGCGCAACCAGAACAAGCAACATTTTTTTCATCTAAAAAATCCTCCCAAAAAGGTTATTAAGGTCTAACTGTTTGCTTGCTAAGTATAGTAGAAATAGGGGCTTCTGTCAAATCACGGGTTGTAGTTTTTATGTATAGGAAAATATGCAGAATACAATTTTGCGCACAAAAAACTGCAAGCACTCAAGATTAAGAATTGTTTTCCGAAATACTAGTTTATGGTTTTATCACGACTTGGGAAAATAGTATTTCTTAAGGCATTCAAGAGAGATAAGCATGTGCCTGCGCAAGAAAGAGCCTTGACACCCGGCGCAAAAGATGCGTATAATATCTTCTGTCGGGGCGTAGCGCAGTCTGGTAGCGCACTTGAATGGGGTTCAAGTGGTCGCTGGTTCAAATCCAGTCGCCCCGACCATTTTTTTAATCCTTCACCGTGCGGTTGTCCGTATGCAATAATCGACGCTCCATATCACATCCGAACAAAAAATCCCTCTTTAACAAAAACTTTATTCATTTTTTTACTGATAGCCCTTGTCTGCTCACTGTCAGCCTGCTCGCTGTTTAAGTCAGCAGCCATTGAAAAAGGGGGGGGGGCGGATGAGGACCGGGCTTTTTACAGCACGTATTCAAAAAAGTTCGGCATTCATTTTACCGGCACGGAAAACAAACAGCTTATAAAAGCAATTGACGGCTGGATGGGTGTTCCGTATCGATTTGGAGGATGCTCGAAAAACGGCATCGACTGCTCCTGCTTCGTGCAGGCGATTTATTCGGAAGTCTATGGCATAGCCCTCAGGCGTTCGTCCAGCGAAATGTTCGGGGATGTGCGTCTGGTTGGGGTGAAAGACCTCAAGGAGGGGGATCTTCTGTTTCTCAAAAAGCCCGGCAGAAAAATTTCCCATGTAGGGATTTACCTGAAGGACAAAAAGTTCGTGCACGTAACCACGGCCCGCGGTGTGGTCATCAGCAACCTGCATGAAGACTATTATCAGAAATATTTTCATGCCGGCGGCCGCATTGCAGCAAGCCGGTGACAGCCGTTCTCCGACAGCCGGCTGCATGAACAGCCGCTTAGTACAGCCCCATACAAAAGAGGGGGCAATGTTTTTATTTATACAAAAAAATATGCCCTTTTTCTCCCCCTTTGTAAAAGGGGTATGCAGGGGGATTTTTTGCACTGACAAATCCCCCTAACCCCCTTTGCTAAAGGGGGAATTGTTCGCCCCCTTTTTTGCGGGGCTTTGTACTTAG
>JAFGCP010000069.1 GCA_016932595.1 Deltaproteobacteria bacterium | reverse complement strand
GGGGGAGCGGCGCCGGGACGAAATCGGCATTCAGACGCTGCGCGGCGGCGATGTAGTAGGAGAGCATCTCGTCATGTTTGCGGGAACGGGCGAGCGTATTGAGCTGATTCATCGTGCGCAGAGCCGTGACTGCTTTGCGCAGGGCGCCCTGTATGCGGCAAAGTGGCTCATGGGCAGGCCAGCGGGCATGTATGACATGCAGGACGTGCTCGGGCTTCGGGATCACTGTGCGTAGAGCCTCTCCCGCCATGAGTGCGGCGGCGCTTTTTTTGAGCGCGCGTCCGCTTGCAAGCGCCGTGTGTATGCGGCGGCAGTGAGCAAGCGGTAATGGCCTCAGCCGAATCTCCCGCTGAAACAGATGCTTCAATACTTCGCAGCAGCGTGATGTTCCGGCCCAGGCTATGTATGAATAAAAGAGAAGTTGTGCCGCAGACGGGGGGCCTGACTGTGCTGCGCCGCAACAGAGAAGGCAGGTATGTCATTGATTAGGTTTGCACTGTTTTTTTTTCTGGTGTATGTTTTTTTTAAACTGCTGAAAAGGCTGTTCCCCAAACAGGGCTCAGAGAGCAGGCAGCAGACAAAAAAGCCTTCTTTTACCCCCGGCCCACGGCAGGTGAATGAAATGGTTCAGGATCCTGTCTGCAAAGTGTATGTGCCAAAAAAAGAGGCGCTGCGTCTTGATAAGGCCGGTAAAAGCTATTATTTCTGCTGCCGTTCGTGCTTGGACAAATTTCAGGAAACCAAAGGCTGATGCGCAGCCTGTTTTTGAGCAAGCCCGGCTGTTTTTATCCAGGACTTTTTGATGAGGGGTGCTTATGAAAGAGGGCAAAGATACATATCAGGAGTTGCCGCTGCATGCTGCTGCGGAAGAGGAGTCCGTGCCGTGGAAGGACTATATCAACGGAGATGAGAACGGGCATGATGGCGCTGCAATCAGCCATGAGAATGACCCCCTTCGCATTTACCTCAAGGAAATCCGGAAAATACCGCTGCTGACCACCAGGGAAGAACAGCACTGGGCGCTTATTCTCTATAAAAGCAATATTGAAAAGGCCGGGCTTTTGAAGCGGGCGGTTGAAATACTGCACAGCATTCAGACCTATAAGCCCCTCAACCAGCTGCTGGTAATAACGCGGGATTCCCTGTGCGATTATTTGTATCTTGAAGAAGCCCTTGCCCTCTATAAGCGCATCGACCGAAGCAGGGCTTTGATAGCAAAGGCCGGCGGCACCCGTGAAAAACGCAAGCTTGCCAAGGAGATGGTGAAGCTGACTGAGGAGTTTGATGAAAGCCTGGCCAAGATCAATCTGCATGAGCTGAAAAACTGGCAGGTGCTTTCCGAGGAAAACGGCGCCAAGCGGGTTGCCCGGTACCGGCGTTTTTTTCTTGAGCTCAATGATATCTGGGGCCATTTGAAGCAGCTTGAGCCCCGCATAAGCGAGGCGCGTCAAAAACTTATTCAGAGCAATCTGCGCCTGGTGGTGAGCATCTGCAGGCATTATCGCAACCGGGCTGTTTCCTTCCGCGATCTGATCCAGGAGGGCAATCTCGGCCTTATTAAAGCCGTTGAAAAATTCGACCATAAAAAAGGCTTCCGCCTCAACACCTATGCCTCGTGGTGGATTCGCGAAAGCATCAACCGGGCTATCGAGGAAAAAAGCAGGGTCATCCGCATCCCTGTGTATGTCAATGAAAAGTTTTATAAAATAAAAAAAGCCGCGCGCGAACTCCTGCAGGATGAAGGCCGGGAATCATCCATGGTTGAGCTGGCGGGCAAACTCAAGATGTCGCCCGTGGAAATAGCAAAGATCATGACGGCTTTTAAAGAGCCGGTATCTCTGGAAACATCGCTGGTTGATGATATAGATCCCCTTGAAAATTTTCTTTCCGATGAGCGGCCTTCTCCCATGGATACGATTTGCGATGAAATCATAAAGGACAGCGCCGCCCGGATAATCGGGTCGCTGCCGCCTCGGGAAGCCTCTATTTTAAAGCTGCGTTTCGGTCTTGGCGATGAGGGAGAAAAAACGCTTGAGGAAGTCGGAGAGCAGTTCAAGGTTTCCCGTGAGCGTATCCGTCAGCTTGAGAATAAAGCATTGCGCAAGCTGAGAAAAAACAAGGAACTGAAGACTCTCCTGTCTCTTTTGACCAATGATTAAACTTTTTGGATATAAAAGAAAAACTCCCTGGCGAGGGGGGGTGCCAGGGAGTTTTAGAGGGGTAAAGAAGGTAAGAATACCTTTAACTTGTATATAACATACTCAGAAAAACCTGCAAGGGCCGGAAGAAAAAAGTTTTTTTTTATTCATCTCCGCCATCCATATCTGATATGGATATATCCTTGTACATTAAATTGTCTTCGGCAGGCTCTTCAGTGAAGATTGCCCTCTTTTCAATTTCCTCCTGGCAGTTTACGCAATATTTTGTAAAAGGTATAATTTTTAATCGTTTTTTATTGATTTCGCAGCCGCATTCCTCGCATTGACCATAGGTGCCGTCTTCTATTTTTTCTATAGCCGTATTAATGGCATTCAACTTGGCGCGCTCCCTCTCTCCGAGCGTATAGACCATTTGACGGTCTTTTTCTATATCAACATCATCATAGAAATCTCCTACTTCACGGTCGCCGGGATTGCGCTCGGTTTTTAAATTGGTTCCAATATCCTTTAAAATCGTTTCACGGAGTTTAAAGAGATCCTTCCGAAGTGTTTCGTAGCCCTTCATTTTCTGCCATTCCTTATAAGTTTTTATGAAAACGGAAGGAGATGTATAATCCTAATAGTATAGTTTGTCAACAGGAATTTGAGTCTTTTTTGTAGTGCTTGTTTTTGAAAGATTCATCAGGTATGATAGCGTGTAGTGTGGTTATTTATGAAGTTTTAACAATAGATTATGTGGCCTATGTCCAGCAGGAAAGATCTTGTCTCTTTATCTCTTCAGGAACTTGAGCTGCTCGCAGGTGAGCTTGGCCTTGAGCATTACCGTGCACGCCAGATATCGCAGTGGATATTCCAGAAACGTGCGCGGGATATCGGCAGTATGACCAATCTTTCAAAAGATATGCGCATGCGTCTTGAAGCTGTGGCGTTTATCAGCTCATTTGCTCCGGAACGGATCGATAGCTCAAAAGATGGATCGAAAAAGTATCTTTTCAGAACCACAGACGGTTTCGGGCTGGAGAGCGTGCTGATACCGGAGACCGGGCACATCACGCTGTGCCTTTCAACGCAGATCGGGTGCGCGATGGGCTGCAGGTTCTGCCATACGGGGCGTGACGGCCTCGTGCGCAATCTGACTGCTGCCGAGATAGTAAATCAGGTACGGGCCATCATGGAGGCCGAGCCCTTCGGCGAAGCGATGCCCAATCTTGTTTTTATGGGCATGGGCGAGCCTCTTGCCAATTATGATATCACGGTCAGGGCCATCCGCACGCTGCTGAGCCCCTGGGGGTTCAATTTTTCTCATCGCCGCATCACGGTTTCCACGGCAGGCCTTGTGCCCCAGATGAAAAGGCTGGGCGAGGATGTGCCGGTTAATCTGGCCATATCCCTGAACGCTTCAAATGATGAGACCAGAAGCCGCCTCATGCCGGTGAATAAAAAATATCCCCTTCGCGATCTGCTGGCTGCAGCGCGTCAGTTTCCCCTGGCAGCCCGCAAGCGGATTACTTTTGAATATATTCTTATAAAGGGTCTTAACGATGCTGCCGCCAACGCCCGTGAGCTGGCAGGGCTTCTTAAGGGCATACCCTGCAAAATAAACCTTATTCCTTTTAATGAACACCCTGCTGTTGATTTTAAAAAGCCCGACGAGCGCTCGGTGAGAGCTTTTCAGAAAATCCTTCATGACCTGAACTTCACGGCCCCCATCCGCCACAGCAAGGGCTCTGATATTGCTGCGGCATGCGGTCAGCTTGGCGCGGTTTTGCACAGCCCGCAGTAATATCACGGATTTTCATAATAAGATGTATCTGTCTGATAGTACGATCAAAGGCTGTGGAGGCAGAGGGCAGCCTGGCATTTCGTGCCTTTGTCTTTCCCTTTCAGAGCAAGCCATCGGCTATGCTGCCGGCGGTTGACGGCACTTTTTTTGTCATTAGCCCTCTCAAGGGCATGATGGCGAACGGGATACGCTGACTAACCGTTACCGGCCTTTGCTTCAATCGCAACCGATGTGCCGGTGCAGCAAGACAGTCGTTCGGTTTGAGTATGCTTATGCCCCGGTTATGAGTTTTTCTATCTCTTCTCTGGTTGGCCGCTCGTCAGGATTCTTTTTCAGTGCCTGCTCGATGAATTTGCCGAGCCAGATGGGGGTTTCTGACGGCAGTACCGTCAGGTCGGGCTCTGCCTGAAGATGCTGCTGCGCAAGCTCAAGCACATTGGAGCAGCTAAAGACCGTTTGTCCGGTGAGCAGTTCAAAGCAGACGGCTGCCAGGCTGTAGAAGTCGGCGCTGCCTGCTATGAGGGTTTCGGGCTTTTCGATGGAGATTGCCTCGGGCGGGCAGTAGTGCGGTGTGCCCTCTATTTTCCCCGGTCTCGTACTTATGGGGAAGGCCAGGCTGAAGTCCGACAGCATAAAAGAAATATCATTCTCATTGACGTCGATGAAAATATGCTCGGGCTTTACGTCGCGGTGAACAAAGCCCTGCTCATGAATATGCAAAAGTGCTGCGGCCACATGACGGAACACCTTCGCCGTCATGTCAAGGGACACCCGCTGCTGCTCCGACTGAAATGCCTCCATCATCTGGCGCACATTGTGGCAGCGTGCAGGCCCGCCGTTTTTGCGCCTGATGGTGAGGCCTTTGGCCAGATCCATGATGATGAACTGCGCTCCGTGCGCGCTGATGTTTTCATGAATGCTGACTATGTTGGGATGCCTCAGCCGCAGTATTTCCTCAGGGATTGATACTGGAGCTCCGGCGGCAGCATCAGGCCTGGGGCGGAAAATTTTAGCGCACAGGGTATGCCCTTCGATTTCAAACACATGCCCGGTTGCCCCTTCACCGAGTTTTTCCCCCAGCACATAGGCGCAGTCCCTGCCCTGAATGAGCAGGCCTTGATCAAGAAGGCTTCTGTAGACAACGGGATTCGCCAGAAGTGTTTCTTTTTTTATTATCAGCAGGGAGGCACCGGCAGTGCCGGCAGCCACGGGCGAGCTGAACTGCTCGTTGTTGAGCAGCTGCATTTTTCCGATACGGGCGCCTTTTTCAAGAACGGACGGTGCGCAATCGGGGGGCATATCAACCGCACTTCCCTCAAGTATTACGTAAAGCCTGTCACCAGGCGTGCCCTGTTCGATAATGGTAGCGCCGGCCGGCCAGGTACTGAAGTCAGCGTTTTTGATTACCTCAAGGAAATCTTTTCTGTTTTCATAGGGGACGTCTCCCGTGGCGCGGTTGAGCTGCAAGAGTGCAAAGACGATGGACGCACGGGCATCGTCCTCAGTGCCGGGCTGCTCCGGTTCTTTCTTCATTTCTTCTGTTTCAAGAGATGTATCGTTCATGTCGTCGGGTGCTCCTGAAGGGGTACGGGCTGTGGCCATGATGTCTGCAAACTGTGCAAATCCTATGTAAGTATACCACATACAGGTGTGTTGGGAATCTCTTTGTGGTGTCAGAGTTCATTGGACTCTTTTGTGTCCTATGCCGTTCCGGGGAAGCGCGCCGGCAGGGCAGGGGCTCTGGATGCTATAGGTAGGTAGCCGGTTCAAAGCCGAACCTGCTGTAATAACAGGCCGGATATCTACACAAGATTTGTACAAGGTTGCGGGGCTTCCCGAGTATGACCGGCAGTTCAAGCTCCTTGAAAAAGATTCGAATCATTGAGGTGGCGAGGAAATATGGTGAACGGTGCGCAAAAGTGTGTTATTCTGGCAGGAAAGATAAAGTGCGGATTATTTTTTCATGTACGGCACCTACGATATCCCCTTAAATATTGAGTCCGAAGGCATCAGCCTCAGCATCGAGCAGCGCGGCGACGCCATTGTGTATCGGCGGCAGCTGGGCGAGGAGAGGGCTGAAAAGCTGCTGCTGGGCGGCGGACGGGGCAGTATTGTCATCAATCCGGTCGAGCCTCTTAACCTGCCTCGTGACCTTACCCCCTACCTGTATCTTGATTTTCAGAGGCCGGCCGCCCTTGCGCCAAAATCATCGAGCACCGTGTTCGTTACCTTCCCGGTTGAGATCGGCGTTTTTCTCAAGGACAATGGCGAAATCGAAACCCTTGATATATTCACCCTGGCCCGGCAGAAGTATACGCTGTACGGCGATCCGCGCAACGGCATGCTGTGCCGCTACTGGAGCACGCCCGTGGGAACCGAGCCGCCCCGGCCCGAAAGGCTGCGGGAAGGGGTCATGGAATTAAAGCTGGTAAACGCTACCGGGACGTGGATAGAGGTGACCAAAGCCGTGCTCAGCGCCTATGGCATGAAGCTGTACTATAGCGACGGTCTTGTTGCCATGCGGGCAGATATGGAAGTCACGGGTGCGACGTCTGCCAATACCGATTTCAGGGACATACCCCTGGAGCAGCATATGCGCAAATCCCTGGAACTGTATACGGCGCGCAAGCTTGTCGTGCTTTTTCCGAAATTCACCATGACGGACGGCCTATGAATGCGTGGATGCTGAAGCTTCTTGACATGCGCCTGTATAAAAAGGTGGCGGTTTCCGATGCCCTGGTGGCAGTGGCTGTGGTGGCGGCAGCGTTTATTGCGGCGCGGCTGGTATCGGCCTATATGCGCCGGGCATTCAAGGACAGGCTGCGCAAGGATAATCTTGAGATTGCCGTCAAGCTCATCAACTGGATCATCATGGCTGTGGCCGTGATCTATGCCCTGGGAGAGATCGGATTTAAATTTTCCGGCCTTATGGTCGCCGGCGGCATCGCCGGCGTGGTCATCGGCTTTGCCAGCCAGAGTATCGTCGGGAATCTCATCTCGGGCATTTTTCTCATGATCGAGCGGCCCATAAAAATCGGGGACCAGGTGAGCATCAATGACTTTGCGGGCTTTGTTGAGGACATCCGCATCATTTCCACCACGCTGCGCACCTTTGACGGGCTGTTTGTCCGCATTCCCAATGAAAAAGTTTTTACCGCGCCCATCGTGAACTATGTCAACCATGTCGTGCGCCGCATCGATTATACTGTCGGCATACGCTACAGCGATGACGCCGACCGGGCCATTTCGGTCATCAATCGCGTAATCGATGACTATCCGTTTGCGCTGAAATATCCCGAGCCGGTGGTGTTCGTGGAGACGCTGGGTGATAACAGTGTTAATATCGCCGTGCGTATCTGGGCCCCGGTGGGAGAGTGGTACGGCGCCAAGAAGGAGCTTCTGTGGCGCATCAAAACTGAACTCGAGCATGAGGGCATGGAAATACCCTTTCCGCAGCAGGTGGTATGGTTCGGCAACCAGCTGCACACGGATCCAGCTGCCAAGGTTTAATGATAGGCGGTCGCGAGCCGAAGGTCCACACCGGGCACCTCTTCCGCGGATAGGGCGATTAACTTTTATTACTCAGTAGAATAAAATTGGCCCATGAAAAAAATTATTGTTCTTGCCGCATTTTTTCTTGCCTGCCTTCCTGCGGCCGCCTTCTCCAAGGACGGCTTGCGGCTTACTGCCGCCTATATGTGCGAGCAGATTTCCGATGCCGGGCCTGAAAACAGGGCTGTTGTTTTTTCCGCAGCCGAGGGCAAGATTTTTTGTTTCTGCTATTTTGAATTCGTACCGGCCAAGACAGCCGTTTTCCATATCTGGTATCATCGCGACCGGCTTGTAGCCAAACGCAGGCTCGTGCTGGAGCCGCCAGGCTGGAAAACTTATTCATCCATGCAGCTTCGCGAAACCGACACTGGGCCCTGGCGGGTTGAAATTCTGGGGGCCGACAAGAGGCGGCTTGATATTGTACGTTTCAGCGTGACGGATTGAATGTTATGGCGGAGTCGCTCGCAGTCTTTTTAAAAAGCATCAGGTGGCAGGACATTGTCGACATTCTGCTCAATAGCTATATTCTATATCGCCTCTATGTTCTGTTTCGCGGCACGGCAGTCTGGCGCGTGCTCGTGGGGATTTCCGTGCTGCTGCTTGCCAAGAGTGTTGCAGAATTTCTCGGCCTCATCATTACGAGCTGGGCCATTCAGGGAATTACCGCAGCTGCGGCGCTCATCATCATAGTGGTGTTCCGCAACGAAATCCGCTCTGTGCTCCAGGTGCGCAATCTGCGGGCTTTTTTCTGGGGGTCCCCCCAGCGTGAAATGCGCGGCACGATAGGAATTGTTGCCGACGCCGCCTATGAGCTTGCTCGCAAAAAAACAGGCGCGATTATCGTGCTGCAATCAAAAGACGAACTGGCCGATTATATCCGCAACGGCATTGCCTGGCAGGGGCTGGTTTCGCGGGAGATGCTGGAGAGTATTTTTTGGAATGGTAATCCTGTCCATGACGGCGCCGCCATTATTGTGGGGGATCGGATCACCACGGTTGGCGGCGTGCTTCCGCTGTCGAGCCGCTCAGATCTGCCTTCATTTTTCGGCACGCGACACCGGGCAGCAGCAGGTCTTGCGGAACAGACCGATGCCATGGTGGTAGTAGTCTCGGAGGAGAGGGGCGAGGTCTCGGTTGCTAAGGGCGATCAGGTCGAGCGCGTAGCGGGCTGGGAACGTCTTGCAGAGCTGCTTGAAGATCATTTGACGGGGCTTGATGAACACAGGGCTCCCCGACGGAGCGGCAAACGCGAGTTCCGCTTTGCCGCACTGACATCCCTTGTCACGGTGGCCATTGTCTGGTTCATTTTCACCCGCAGCGGTGATACCCTTATGGGCATCGATGTCCCGCTTGAGTTTACCAATCGCAATCAGGCCTTCGATATCATCGACGCTTCAGCATCAACCGTTCATCTGCAGCTGAGCGGTTCCGGGACGCTGCTGAAATCGGTCCAGCCTGAACAGGTGCGCGTGCAGATTGACCTTGGGGAAGCAACAGTCGGGCGCAACAGGCTGTCCATTGCACCGGGGCAGGTTGCCCTGCCGCCGGGGGTCTATCTGAAAAAGGTGGTGCCGGCTTCGCTTGAGATCACCCTTGATGAGCTTGAAGAAAAATCCGTTCCGGTGCAGGTCGATTGGGCGGGAAAACTTCCGGAGAATCTGATCATGGTTGCAGCCGATGTTGAGCCCGCCAAAATTGAGGTTAGCAGCGGCAAGCATGCCATTGAAAAGATCTCGACTTTATATACTGAGAAGGTCCCGCTTGATGGTATTACGCAAAGCGGCGAACTCAAGGCGCGAGT
>JAFGCP010000425.1 GCA_016932595.1 Deltaproteobacteria bacterium | reverse complement strand
CGGCATGTCGCTGCCCGACGAAGCCCCGCAGCTGCTGGAGTTTTTAAAGACATTCAGCGATGACATACGGGCTCTTGGCAAAAGTCCGGTTGAGCCGCAGGCCGTGAAGGCTGCCGGGCCGCAGGCTCCCGATACCGCCGCTCTGGTTCGATCAATCATTGCGGCTCGCGACGTATTCGCCTGTCAGGACTGCGGCAAATGCACCTCCGCCTGCCCCCTTGCCCTTACGGGGAAAAATTATTCGCCCCGGGCCATTGCCAATGCGGTCATTGCCGGCAATGCGGCAGCAGAGGCCGTTCAGAAAGACATCCGGGCATGCCTCACCTGCGGGCTGTGCCATGAGCGTTGCCCCTCGAATGTGAATTTCCCCGAATTTATCCGCGATCTGCGCAGCCTTGAGCGGCCCGATGCCGAAACCGGACGCGAGGCGCATGAAGGCTTTTTTCAGTCGCTCATGCGCACCATGGCTTCTCCCGGCCTCACCACCCGCAAGTGGCAGTGGCTGGGAAAAGATGTGGCCATCGATGCCGCCAGCAAAACGCTTTTCTGGGGGGGCTGCGCAGCCTATTTCGACTATTTTTTCCGGAATTTTCTTGCCGTTAAAACCCGCGATATTCTCGTCGACAGCCTGAAACTGCTGAATTTTTTTGATATAAAGCCTGCCGTGCTTGAAGATGAGCGCTGCTGCGGCCATGACCTGCTCTGGGCAGGGGACAGGGAAAATTTTCTGCGCCTGGCCCGGCTCAATGCTCAGGCCATTGCCGACCGCGGTATTGAGGAGATCATCTGCGCCTGTCCGGAATGCTATCGCACGTTTGTGCATGATTATCCTGCTCACGGCATTGAACTTTCCTGCAGGGTCACGCATCTTTACGACATTCTGGAGGCCGAGATCGACAAGGGCGCCGTGGGTTTTAAAAAGCTTGAGCATGCCGTCACGTTTCAGGACCCCTGCCGCCTGAGCAGGCTTGCGGGCCGGGCCGATCTTCCGCGCAAACTTATCAGCCGCTTGAAAACCAGCGGCTTTCAGGAAATGCAGGATTCCGGAGCTGCCGCCCTGTGCTGCGGCAATTGCGCCTGGACGGGCTGTGATGCCTACAGCAAAAAGCTCCAGGTGCTGCGCCTGAAACAGGCGCGCGCCACGGGCAGCGATCTTTTGATTACTTCATGCCCGAAATGCCAGATTCACCTGACCTGCGCCATGGAAGACCCCATGCAGGCGGATGCAATTAAAATGGAGATGATGGATTTGACCGGCGTGCTGGTGAAAACGCTTCGCTGGGAATAGCGGTTCAGGACGAAAATCCAGAATTCAGAATTCAGAATCCGGAATTCTGATAATTACATATGGAGGATACATGGAGATAAAGAGTCAGTCAAAGACGCATGCCCCTGCTGATGATGCGCCGCGTATCGGCGTCTATGTCTGCCGGTGCGGGCTCAATATCGCACAGACCGTAGACTGCAAAGCCGTGTCTGAAGCGGCGGCAAAGATTTCCGATGTTGTCGTGGCAAAGGAAATCACCTATGCCTGTTCCACGCCCGGCCAGCAGGAAATAATGAGCGATATAGCCGAAAGCGGCCTCAACCGGGTCGTGGTGGCTTCCTGCTCTCCCCGTCTGCATGAGCCCACCTTCCGCAAGATGCTGCTCACGGCTGGGCTGAATCCCTATCTGCTTGAAATGGCCAATCTGCGCGAGCAGTGCAGCTGGGTGCATATGCATGAGCCGCAGGCCGCAACGGACAAGGCCCTGGATCTGGTGAAGATGGCGGTTGAACGCGTTCGGCAGCTTGAACCCCTGTATGAGGACATTCTGCCCCTTACCAAACGCACCATGGTCATCGGCGGCGGCATTGCCGGCATACAGGCCGCCCTTGATCTTGCCGACAACGGCTATGAGGTGCTGCTCGTGGAAAAGCAGCCGTCCATCGGCGGCAGGATGGCGCAGCTCGACAAGACATTCCCGACCATGGACTGCTCGATATGAATACTCGGGCCTAAGATGGCGGATGCCGGTCGGCATCCAAACATAAAGCTGTACACGCTGAGCGAAGTCGTTGATGTGAAGGGCTATGTGGGCAACTTCACCGTGACGATTCAGAAAAAAGCCCGCTATGTCGATGAAAAGGAATGCACCTCCTGCGGCGACTGCGCCAAGGTATGCCCGGTGGTGCGGCCCGATGAGTTCAATGTGGGGCTGTCATCCCGCAAGGCCATTTACCGGCCCTTTCCGCAGGCCGTGCCGGCGGCTTTTCTGATCAACAGCGCAGAATGCCTGGGCTATAACCCGGCGGTCTGCTCGAAATGCGTTGAAGCCTGCCAGAAGAAGTGCATCAACTTTCATATGTCGGATGAGCAGATAACCGAGCAGGTGGGCACCATTGTGGTGGCAACGGGCCTTGACGCCTATAACCCCACAGAGATGGACGAATACGGCTATACGCGGTTTGAAAACATGCTGACCAGCCTTGAATTCGAGCGCCTGGTCAATTCGGGCGGCCCCAGCAAGGGTGAGCTGATGCGGCCGACGGACAAGAAGCCCCCCCGCTCCATCGGCTTCATTCAGTGCGTGGGGTCCCGGTCCATGAAAAAGGGCGGCGCGTACTGCTCCAATATCTGCTGCATGAATACGGTGAAAAGCACGCTGGTGCTCAAGGAGCACTATCCTGATATGGACATCAAGGTTTTCTATATCGACATGCGCGCTTTCGGCAAGGGGTTTGAAGATCTCTATATGCGCAGCCGCAGGCTGGGGGTGAACTATGTGCGCGGTCTTCCGGGTTCGGTGCAGGAGAATCCCGACAAGAGCCTGCATATAGTGGTTGAAAACGGCGCAACCGGCAAAATAGAAAACTACGATCTCGATATGATGGTTCTTGCCGTAGGGGTGAAGCCGGCTGAGGACTTCCGGAAACTTCAGGAAATGCTCGGCCTGCAGCTGACCCCCGACGGTTTCTACCTTGAGGCCCACCCCAAGCTGCTGCCGGTGGATGCTGCCACGCGGGGCATCTTTTTCGCCGGCTGCGCCGAAGGCCCCAAAGATATCAAGGATTCGGTCACGCAGGCCTCAGCCGCAGCGGGGCGCGCCGTGCGGCTTATGCATAAGGGTGAGATATCATCCGAGCCCATTACATCGGCTATTAATGCGGAACAGTGCAAGTCCTGCGGCCGCTGTGTCGAGGTCTGTCCGTATAATGCCATCACGGTTGACACCAAGAAAAAAACGCCTGCCGTTGTGACCACGGCAGCCTGCGCAGGCTGCGGCACCTGCGCTGCCGAATGCACTTTCGGCGCCATAACCATGAACCACTATACCGACGGCCAGATTACCGGCCAGATCGACGCCATGCTCGAAGAAAATCCGCAGGATAAGGTCCTGGTATTTGCCTGCAACTGGTGCTCCTATGCCGGGGCAGACTTTGCCGGCGTGTCGCGGGTTCAGTATCCTCCCAATGTGCGGCTCATCCGAACCATGTGCTCGGGCCGGGTCGATGAGAATTTCGTCTGGCGCGGGTTCGAAAAAGGCGCAAAGGTGATACTGATCAGCGGCTGCCATATCGGCGATTGCCATTATATTGATGCAAATCACTGGACGGAAAAGCGCGTGGAAAAAATACACCGGAAGATGGAAAAACTCGGTCTGCGGCCCGAGAGGCTGCAGCTTGCCTGGGTGAGCGCGGCAGAGGGCATACGCTTTGCCGATGTCATGCATCAGATGGAAAAGCTTCGCCAGGGCGTGACAGCAGGCGAAGTTGAAGCGACGATCAAGGCGCTGCGGAAATAAAAAACGTTTTAAGTCTATGCACCGAGCGCCAGGGCATACGTTCAGGCGCTCTTTTTGTATGCGGCCCAGGGGATTCAGAGCAGGGCAGCCCTGTGTGTCTGCCCATAACAAGGGCGCACACAGGTGCGACCCTACTGGATGCCGGATCCGAGTCCGGCATGACGATCAAAGAGAGTTTTTGTCTTTTTAGTCTGTTATTGGCTATGGTAAAAATGCTCTGGAACATTTAACAAATAGTGGAGCCGAAAACACAGGGGTGCGCTTTTGGTGAGAGCAGTTCGAGCGCTTGACCTTCCACCATAGCAGGGCTCTGTTGCGAGAATGTAGCACGGGCAAACGCATCAAATGTTCACCGCTGCGCATGGTTACGGCAAAAAGTTAAATGCTCGAAATAAAATCTCACCGGATGAGGGCTGACCGACTCACACCCTTTTTTGAAGGGGGTTTGCGGGGGGGGGGGG
>JAFGCP010000068.1 GCA_016932595.1 Deltaproteobacteria bacterium | reverse complement strand
TAATTTGCCCAGGGTGGCCACGGCAGGCATGGCTGAACAGCCTGTTTCTTTCTGGGCTCCGGCTTTCAAGATTCAGCCGCAGGTTTTTTTGCGCCTTGCCCGGCAGGTTATGGCGCAGCAGCCCGCGGGTGAGACGCATGACAGGCTTGCACATCTTGCGCTGCATCCCGTTACCCTGCCCCTGCGGGAGGCTGCCGAGAGCATCAAGCTCAGCCTTGCCCTGATTGCGGCAAAACGCAGCGATGTGTACCCCGATCTTGCCCGCGTGAAGATTGCCGTGCACGGGTATGAAATCGTTTATATTCCTTTTGCCCAGACGGCACATGAGCTTGTCCATAAGGACTTATGCCTTGCCATCGGCCGCAATGCCTTGCATTTCGGTCGCAGTATCTAGCAGGCTGTTGAAAAACGCCCATCTGCTGCGCCTGCGCTCATCATGCTTCACTGCGGCGTACGAAAAGTACGCCTCATTGTCTGCCCCCACAACCTTTGGCTGTGGAGGCAGAAGGCAACTTGGCACTTTGTGCCCGTTTCTTCCCCTTTCAGTGGAAGAAACGCCACCCGCCCTGCGGGTGGTTGTTGACTACGCATGATTGCCTGCAAGCAGGTGTCAGAGACAGCGTACGCCTTGCATCTGAACATTTTTGAACAGCCTGTATGCATTGACTTTTTTAACACCCTGCGAGATAAGAATACGCGACTTTTCTGGCCCGCGGGGTTTATAAGTACAACAAAGAGAGACATCCCATATCTATACAAAATAAAAAATGCATAAAATAATAAAACCGCTTGCAGGCATACTGCTCATCGTCCTTGCCACATGGGCCTACAAGACTTTTGACCTCATGGAGCTTTTCAGCCTGGACCGGATGACGGAATTCGTCAATTCTCTTGGCGCTTTTGGGCCAGTGGCGTTCATATGCCTGTGCATTGCAGGCGTGTTTCTGCATGTGCCCGAGTTTCTGGTCATTGCTCTTGGGGGCGTGATTTTCGGCGGGGTCAAAGGATTTTTCTACGGCTGGATAGGAGCTCTTACCGGTTCGACAGCAACTTTTCTCTGCATGCGCTATTTCATGCGCGACACGGTGCAGGCATCACTCAACGGGAGGTTTAAACGTCTTGATGCTCTTGATGCACGTTTTGCCGAGCATGGTTTTCAGACCGTGCTTATGCTGCGGCTGATTCTTTTTATGGCTCCGCCGATGAACTGGCTCATAGCGCTCACGCGCGTACATTTCCTTCATTATATAGCCGCTTCGGCTCTGGGCATCATACCCGGTGTTGCCGTCATCTGCTACTGCGCAAGCACAATAGTCAAGGCGCGCTCGTTTTCCGATGTGCTGACGCCTGAGTTTCTCCTGCCGTTTGCGCTGCTTGCAGCCCTTGTTCTGGGCAGCGCCCTTGCAGCCCGGCGCCTGCTCGGCAGCCGGCAGGAGGCATAATATATGGGCTCTCTCACCATAACCTCAGGAACATTGCGGGGCAGGCGCATACAGACGCCCGGGGGCAGCCAAACGCGGCCCCTGCTGACGCGGCTGCGCAAGAGCCTGGCCGATATTCTCAGGCCGCGGCTTTCGCAGGCCCGGCTTCTGGACCTTTTCGGCGGCTCAGGCGCTATCGCCTTCGAGCTTTTGTCAAACGGCGCGGCAGCAGCGGTGGTGGTTGAGCTTATTCCGAAAACAGCAGGGCTTATCAGCCTCAATGCCCGCTCGCTTGGGGTCGAGCAAGCCGTTGAGGTTTTGCAGGGTGACGGTATTGCCGCCATTGAGGGACTGTACAGAAGAAAAGAAGCTTTCGATATCGTCATCGTTGCACCGCCCTATGGCCTCGGGCTTCAGCAGAAGGCCATTGCCTCTCTTGCCCGCCATCCGCTATTGACACCAGGCGGGGTTATTATCGTGCAGCGCGAGGAGCGGGAGCCGCAGGCGGCGCCGCCCGATGGTCTTGCCCTTGTGCGCACGCGGGAATACGGCCGCACGGTGTTCGACTTTTATGCGCAGGGCGCTTCCGGTGTCCAACCTCTTCAAAAAGCTTAAATTTTTACTTGACGATGACTATGCTATTATATACTCTACCCAAAATTGTTGAATGCCCGCACAATGCCAGGTAGATTACTAGAGTGAAAGGTTAGACGCAGTATGGCAACGGAAAAAAAGGCTTCAAGCATTTCTCATATCAAGACTATCGGCGTGATCGGCGCCGGGCAAATGGGCAAGGGTATCGCCCAGGTGGCAGCCCAGGCGGGCTATACAGCCATCGTTGTTGAGCCCTATGACGAGGTCATTAAAAAGGCGAAGACATCAATAGAAAAAAGTCTGCACCGGGCTGTTGAGCTTGGCAAAGTAAAGAAAAAGGACTGCGATGCCGCCCTGTCGCGCATGCATTTTAAAAAAGAGCTTCAAAGCCTTGAAGAGGTTGATTATGTGGTTGAGGCCGCGGTGGAAAATGAACCCGTGAAAATGGACATTTTTTCCAACATTGACAAGATCTGTGCGCCGCATGTTATCCTGACCACGAACACGAGCTCTGTGCGCCTGGGCAGGCTGGCAACCGCAACCGGCAGGCCGGAGATGGTGCTCGGCATGCACTTCATGTACCCTGCGCAGATGATGAAGCTCGTTGAGATCATTCGCACGCCCGCAACCTCTGAAGAGAGCTATCAGACAGTGAAGGACCTTGCCCTCAAGATGGGCAAAACACCCATTACCGTTACCGACAGCCCCTGCTTCATCACCAGCAGGCTTATACAAACCTTCATCAATGAGGCCATTTTCTGCCTGCACCAGGGCGTTTCAACCAAGGAAGAGATTGACACGGCCATGAAGCTGGGGATGAACCATCCCATGGGGCCGCTTGAACTTGCGGATTTTATCGGCCTTGATGTGGTGCTTGCCATGCAGCAGTCTCTGTATAACGGGTTTCAGGATCCCAAGTACCGGCCCTGCCCCCTGCTGATGAGCCTTGTTGAAGTGGGGCATCTCGGGCGCAAGACAGGCCGCGGCTTTTTTGAATACAATAAGGACGGCAGCAGGAAGGGCTGACATGAGCCTGTAAAACCCGTCTGCCGTGTTGCTTCATGCGGGCTCTGCGGCTGCGGCCCAAACAAGCAGTATGCCGCAGTGCATCATGTATTAGAGCATGTATGAAAAGTCATGTGCTGTCATCCTGAACGAAGTGAAGGATCCCTGAATTCATTAAAACGACGAGATTCTGCGCTGAGCGCAGAATGACAAAACGAAGGTGCTTTGGCTTTTCGTACGCGCTCTTAAAGATTCTCTGCTTCAGTATGGAGCGTTTGAAACCTGTCTATTGAATAGTGTTGTATGAAAAAAATAGATTTTTTAGCGGCTATTGTTCTTTGCGCATTCTTAGTATGCGGTGGTGCGGAAACGGCAACTGCCGAGGTCGATGAGGCCGGCGGCAGTGAGATGGTTTCATGCGCCAATGGCATGATCAAGGTTGATGCGCCTAATGTGAAGCCCGAGGACCTGATCCGCGATATTGGCGACAGGTGCGGCATTAAGATTGTGGTGTTCGGCGAGGCTTTCGACGAGAAGCCCATCGGCGT
>JAFGCP010000424.1 GCA_016932595.1 Deltaproteobacteria bacterium | reverse complement strand
CCGGAGCTGAGGGTGTCGTAGGTGTCAACCAGCAGCGTGGTGCTGCCCGGATAGAGACGCGCATAGGTGCTGAACGCCTCATATTCACTGCCGAAGCTTTGTATCCAGCTGTGGGCATGCGTGCCCATGGCCGGTATGCCGTATTTTTTTGCCGCCAGAGTGTTTGACGTGCCAACTGCGCCGCCGATAAAAGCCGCGCGCGTAGCAGCCATGGACGCCTCTGCCTGGGCGCGCCGCAGTCCGAAGTCCATGACCGCTCTGCCGCGGGCCGCCGACACGATGCGCATGGTTTTTGTCGCGATGAGCGTCTGGAAATTTATGATGTTCAGGAGCATGCTTTCCAGCAGCTGGGCCTCGATGACAGGTGCGGTGATGCGCATGAGAATATCGTCGGGGAATACGATATCGCCCTCGCGGAATGCGTCTATATCGCCGGTGAAACGGAATGCCGCAAGCCAGTCAAGAAAATCATCATGAAAGCCGAGAGACCTTAAATAGGCTATGTCATCAGGGGCATAGGAGAAGGTAAGGGCGCTGTGCACGGCCTGCTCAAGGCCCGCAAAAACAGCGTAGCCGCTGCCGAACGGGGCGGAGCGGAAATAGAGATCAAACGTTGCGCAGGCGTCTTTTTTGCCGCTGCGGAAAAAGCCCTGCGCCATGGTGAGTTCATAAAAGTCGGTGTACAGGCCTGATCGGGTGATGTCCATATGCGCTCCCTGCCGGAGATGGTATCAGGCTGTTGAAAAACGCCCATCTGCTGCGCTGCGCTTATCATGCTTCATTGCGTCGTACGCACAAGTACACCTCATTCGCATAATTGCGCGCGCCTTGCATCTGAGCATTTTTGAACAGCCTGTTTTGCATTCAGATACAAGAATAGCCGAGAGGAAGAGGAAAAGCAAAAAATAATATAACTGCTTTGGACAGAACTTCACAAGATAGGGTTCGAAAAAATTCCCCCTTTAGCAAAGGGGGCTAGGGGGATTTGTCGGGCTGCAAAAAATCCCCCTGTATCCCCCTTTTTCAAAGGGGGATGAAATAGAGCATTGTTTTTACTATAAACGGTCATAGGTGCGCTCGGCATCGGGCGGGAAGAGGCAGCCGGGCAGCTCGCCATTGGCTCTATGGTACTGGACACACTGGCAGCATTTGCCGCGCTTTGAGCATGAGGCATAGGTGCAGGTGCATGAGGCGCTGTTTGTATCTGCCGTGCATTCCATCAGGCAGGCCTCCCGAATCAGGGATACATGGGCACATGGTCGACGGCCATCGTTTCCCTGATGCCCATCATGATATTCATATTCTGCACAGCCTGGCCTGATGCGCCCTTGACGAGATTGTCGATGACCGATACCAGCACCAGGCGTCTGCCGGACAGGGCAAAGCCTATGTCGCAGTAATTGGAGCCCCGCACCCAGCCCGTCTGCGGAAGGGTTCCTTCGGGCAGAATGCGCACAAAAGGCTCATTTTTATACTGGCTTGTGAGGAGGTTCTGCACGGAGCTGCTGCTCATGGGACGCTTGAGGGTCACATAAATAGTGCTCAGCATGCCGCGGTTCATGGGCAGCAGATGCGGGGAAAAGGTGATGCTGACGGGCTTGCCGCAGATGCCTGAGAGCTGTTCGTCTATTTCAGGCTGATGCCGGTGTTTGAGTATGCTGTAGGCCTTGAAGCTTTCGCTTGCTTCGCAGAACAAAGAGCCCGTCTTCAAGGACCTGCCGGCTCCTGATACGCCGGATTTCGAATCGGCGATGATAGCGCTGGTGTCGATCAGGTCATCTTTCAGAAGCGGCGTCAGGGGCAGGATGATGCTCGTGGGGTAGCAGCCCGGATTTGCCACAAGCTGCGCTTTTTTTATTTTTTTGCGGTTGATTTCCGGCAGACCGTATACCGCTTTTGCCAGCAGCTCAGGAGCTGTATGGGCATCGTACCATGTTTCATAGGTCGCTTTATCGGTAAGCCTGAAATCAGCGCTCAGGTCGATAACCTTTTTTTTCTTTTTGATAAAAGATGGCACCACCTGCATGGCCTCTTTGTGCGGAACAGCGGTGAAGATGACATCGGCCCTGGGCGCTATGGCATCAGCGTTCAGCGGCTCCAGCACGCGGCTTGCAATGGCGCCGACGGCCGGATAGACCTGGTCATATCTCTGCCCGACATAGCGTTCCGATGTGAGGGCGGTAATTTCAACTTCGGGGTGGCGCGAGAGAATGCGGATAAGCTCAAGCCCCGTATATCCGGTTGCACCGATGATAGCTGCTCTCATATTGCTTCTCCCATAAACAAAAAAAGGAAGGACGCTGTCCTTCCTTTTTTGTGATTGCAGAGATACTAGCGTTTTGAAAACTGGAAGCGCTTGCGTGCGCCAGGCTGACCGTATTTTTTTCGCTCAACAATACGCGGATCGCGGCGCAGCAGGGATGCGCGCTTTAGGATAGTGCGGAACTCGGGATTTATAAGGATCAGTGTGCGCGCAATGCCGTGGCGGATGGCTTCAGCCTGTCCGGTCGGCCCGCCGCCGTACACGTTAACGAAAACATTGTGCTTGTCGCTGAATTTTACAAGTTCAAGCGGCTGGCGAACGATCTGCTTTTTGGTTGCAAGGCCGCCGAAGTACTCATCAAGTGAGCGGGCATTGATGGTTATTTTGCCCTGGCCAGGCTCAATCCATACTCTGGCAACCGAGGTCTTGCGTCTCCCTGTAGCGAAGTGCTTTTTACCTTCCATAAATTTTAGATGCCTTTCAATTCCAGAGTTTGCGGTTTTTGTGCCTCGTGCGGGTGGCTTGCTCCGGTGTAAATTTTAAGTTTTTTATACATCGCACGTCCAAGACTGTTTTTGGGGAGCATGCCTTTAACGGCAAACTGAAGAAGGCTCGTCGGCTTCTTTTTGAGAAGTTCGGCAGCATTCTGCTCGCGAAGGCCTCCCGGATACCCGGTATAGCGATAGTATTTTTTATCCTCAAGCTTATTGCCCGTCAGCAGGACCTTTTCCGCATTCACGACGACAATAAAGTCGCCCGTGTCGACATGGGGCGTGTAGATTGGCTTGTGCTTGCCGCGCAACCGTGATGCGATCTGTACGGCCAAACGGCCAAGGGTCTTGCCGGCAGCGTCAATAACGTACCAGTCATGCTTGACAGTCTCTTTTTTAGCTATAAAACTTTTCACTGGTGGCTCCTCTGGTTAAATTAAGCAATAAAATTTAATATTTTAGCGCCTTGTTGTCAAGATATTTTTCAACATGCATTGCAAGGCTCTTTTAAAGACATGTTTTTTCGTATAGATAGCCTTGTATCTCTTTCCAGATTTTATCTTTGCCTTCACCGTTGAGCGCCGAGAACGGCAGCAGTGTTTCAATGCCCAGTGTTTTTCTCCATGCAGCAAGTGACTGCTGCCGCTGATTTCTGCCGATTTTATCGATTTTTGTCAGTACGGCAAGAGCGGGGATATGCCGTTCGAGCAGCCAGCGCATGAACAGTATTTCATCGTCGGTCGGGTCCCGGCGGGCGTCGACAATCAGGATGACCAGCCGAAGGTTCCGGCTGCTTTCGAGATATGCCGTTATGAGCCCTCCCCATTTTCTGCGCAGGGCTTCGGGCACCCTGGCATAGCCGTAGCCGGGCAGATCGACAAAAGAGAAAGAGCCGTTGACCTCGATGAAGTTTACGGCCTGTGTTCTGCCCGGGGTGGAGCTTGTTTTGGCAAGCCCCCGCCGGTTGAGCAGGCAGTTGATGAGCGATGACTTGCCCACATTGGAACGCCCCGAGAAGGCGATTTCCGGAAGCGACGGCCCTTTGAGCTGGGCTGCGGTATGCGCGCTTTTTGTAAATGTTGCCGAAGTTATTTTCATAATGGTTATTTCCGTTCCGGAAGGTGAGGCGCCAGTCCGAGATCCAGTATTTCACGGACATCGGCTGCAGGGTCGCGGCCCGCTGTGGTGAGATAATTTCCCGTCATGGCGCCGTTAGCTCCTGCCAGATACATGAGCGGCTGGAGTGTTCTCAGGTTTGTCTCGCGGCCGCCGCAGACCCTGATTTCTTTTTTCGGCAGGACAAACCTGAACATGGCGATGGCCTTGAGTATCTCAAGGGGCGGCAGCAGCGGCTGATGCTCCAGTCTCGTTCCTGCTATGGGATTGAGAAAATTGAGCGGCACGGAATCAACATCAAGCTCCTGCAGGGCGAGCGCCAGCTCAACGCGCTGGGTGGGTGTTTCGCCAAGCCCCAGGATGCCGCCGCAGCATACCTCAAGCCCTGCCTCACGGGCAGCCCTGACGGTTGCCGCCCGCTGGCCGAAGGAATGGGTCGTGCATATTGACCCGTAAAAGCTTTCGGCTGTTTCAAGGTTGTGGTGATAGCGCTTGAGACCTGCCTGTTTCAGACGGGCAAACTGTTCGCCTGACAGTATGCCAAGGGATGCGCAGGGCGCCATGGCCGGCATGGCGGCAAGCTGCCCCACTGTGGCGCAGATGCTCTCGAAATCCTCTGCCGCGGAAACGCCCCTGCCGCTGGTGACGATGCTGAAGCGATGCGTGCTGTTGTGTAAAGAGTTTTTTGCCGCGGCACTTATTTTTTCTGTGCTCAAAAGAGGGTACTCCTGCACAGCAGTCTTGAAATGCGCAGACTGGGCGCAGAAAGCGCAGTCTTCGGAGCAGCGGCCTGATTTTGCATTCACAATGGCGCACAGGTCGATTGCATCGCCGTGGAAGTGCTGCCGCACAAGATTGGCATGCGCGAGCAGCAGCATGATATCGGCCTGCTCCGCAATGGCCAGAATGCGCCCGGCCTCATCGCGTGTGGCGGGCTGCCCCGTGATGGCTTTTTCGGTCAAGGTCTGTATAAAGCGCGCACTGGTAAAAAGCATAATTATAACCGTAGAGATACATCGCCGCAGATGATTTCATGCATCCTGCCGTCGGCGCTTTCCAGCAGGAGTCGCCCCTGTTCTGTAATACCGCGTGCAATTCCTTCAAGGGCATCTCGCTCGGAGACTATGCGCACGGGCCTGCCAAGATGCATGCAGCGTTGCAGCCACTGTGAGTGCAGGCCTTTCCCGTCATGGATGCTGCCGTACAGCGCATCAAGCCGGCGGAGCAGCTCCTGCAAAAGCCTCACGCGGGATATGGCGCTCCCGCAGACATCGCGCAGCGATGTGGCGCTGCCGCCAAGCTCCCGGTGGCCTTTCAGATGCCAGTTGACATTGATGCCGATGCCCACAACGGCATACTGCACAGCCTGCGCTGTGCACTCAGTTTCCGTAAGGATGCCGCAGATTTTTTTGCCACCGGCATACACGTCATTGGGCCACTTTATGCCGGCGCGAATCTCTGCGGCTGCCCGCAGGGCATCAACCACGGCAATCGATGCCATCATGGTGAGCCGGAAAAGGTCTTCGGGCTGCAGCGCCGGCCGGAATATGATGGAGCAGAGAATGCAGGAGTAAGGCTGCGCCTCCCATGAGCGGCTGAGCCTTCCCCTGCCGCCGGTCTGGTGCTCGGCAACAACCACGGCGCCGTCGGGGGCGCCTTCTCCGGCCAGCTGCTTTGCCCGGCTGTTTGTCGAGTCGATGCTGTCAAAACAGTGCAGGGTTTTGCCCACGACCCTCGTCTGCAGGTCGGGCAGGACGAGCTCCGCTGTGATCCTGTCGGTCGGACTTTCCATGGCATGCCATACCTGT
>JAFGCP010000423.1 GCA_016932595.1 Deltaproteobacteria bacterium | reverse complement strand
GGCTGCGCCGCCGGCCGAAGCAGGCACCGGCGAGATTGTGATCACCGCAAGCGGCACGGTGCAGGTGCAGTGATAACTCTATGGGCAGCGATTTTTTTCGCACTGTCACAGCATTCTTGAAAGGAGATACATATGAATATCGGCAGGTTCGTTAGTATCGGCATTTTAGGCTTTGCAGGTATCGTCCTCATCATGGCTTCTTTTGCAACTGTTCCGCCGGGGCATCGGGGCATATCGGTCACCCTGGGCAAGGTTTCACCGCAGGCCCTCGGGGAGGGCTTTACCTTTAAAAAGCCGTTCATCGAAACCATTCTTAAATACCCGATCATGCAGATTACCCAGAAGGGAAAGGCATCAAGCTTTTCTTCCGATTTGCAGACCATAAGTTTTGATTTTGCCCTGATGTACAAAACCCCGGAGGGCAAGGTCGTGGAGATTTATCAGCAGTATGCCGGCGACCCCTATGCCACCCTCATTGAGCCCCGCCTGCAGGAGGCGATCAAGCAGGTAACGGCCCTGTTCAAAGCCGAGGAGCTGGTAAAAAACAGGGAAAAAATAAAGGTAACGGTCCTTGAAAAAATCAAAAAAGAAATGGTGGGGCTGCTCACCATCGTTGATTTTGCCATCACGAATATTGATTTAACCGATCAGCTCGAAAAGGCCATCGAGGACAAGCAGGTCAAAGAGCAGCAGGCCCTTGCGAAGGTCTATGAGCTGCAGAAGGCGCAGAAAGACGCCGAGATACGGATGGTGAATGCGAAAGCCGAGGCCGAGGCAATACGGATTACCGGCGATGCCCTTGCAGCGGCGCCCAAGCTCATCGAGCTGGAGCTTGTCAAGAAGTGGGACGGCAGGGCGCCCCAGAGCGTTGTCACATCGCAGGGCGGTGCTAATATCCTGCTGCCTTTGAGCAAGTGAAACACGGCAGACTCACGCTCACTGCTCAGCCGCGCCGATATACACCGGGTTGGTAATGGCGATCATATACCCGTAAAGCAGCCGCAGGGGCAGGGGCATACGAGGCAGGCCGAAAAGCTCGGCACGGAAATAATCCCCTTCCCGGGCCGGGGCGCTGAACTCAACCGAGCCCGCTCCATTCATGCGCCAGGCCTTGTAGAGTTTGCCGTTTTTATAGACACAGGCAAGATAGCGTTCAGACAGCTGTGCGGCGGTGTTTTTGTTTGCAGCATTTTGAAAGCTCATGCCGGATGCTTGCAGAGTTTTCAGTTCATCTGTCCCCAACTCCCGGGGAGCGCTGGCGCCGCGTATTTCATTGCCGGTTTCTGTAATCGACAGCTGCAAGCTCAGCTCCGTGCTCTCCGGCGCCGCATCACCCATCATGGTTTCAAACCCGCCGTCAGCGTCGGCATCAGCCGCAAGCTCAAGGCGCAGGGCATCGCTTGCATAGCTGATGGTTACCCTCCCGCCTTTAATGCCGGCAAGAATCGCCTCTGCTGTGCGCTCCTGTGCCCAGACCCAGGTGGTGGGCATGGCCATGTCGTAGATAAGCGACATCCATTTTTTAAGATGATGCGTGTCGCTGCCGCCAACGGCTGTAATGCGCCTGCCCTGCAGCAGCAGATCATCCCAGAACATGTGCGCTGCCATGCGGTTCATGCCCGGCAGGCTGTACATGGCATTCCATATCTCCACGCAGTCTGCCTCAGACGGAACCGGGTAGTTCCAGGGGCAGACCAGGAATTCCTGCGGATGATTGATTGAAAAAAGCGCTCCCGCGTCATGGGCTGCCAGTGCTGCAGCAGCCGCATCACGGCTTTTATGGGCAGCCCACAGCGGTGAATAATCAAACGGCGCCGCAGCCCAGACATTTGCATGCCCCAAAGCGGTTGTCCACTCCATGCCGTACAGAAGAACTACCTCGTCTGAGACATAGCCCGGATCGCTCCAGTGCAGGGGCACCCCGGCCATGCTGCCGTCATGATCGGTAAGGGCAAAAAAATCAAGCCCCAGCCGCTCAGCTTCGGCAACCACATCTGCCGGAGGGCTGTCGCCGTCGCTGTAGGTGGAATGGCTGTGCAGGTCGCCGCGCAGCCACTGGCCGGCCCCGGCAGGGAAGGGGAGGTTCAGAAGAACGAGGCATGCTAACAAAATACTGCAGCCTTCGAGCTTGGGACAGCGTTTGTGATGAGTCAGGTTCTTCATGGCGTTTGGCTCTATGTTATTAACTGCTCCAGGCGTCGCCTTTCCCTCCGTGCTGTTTATTCTTACCATCTTCAAGCGCTTTGGGCAAATGTGGTTTTTTAAAACTGCTTCAATCAATCGCATGGCCGTGGTGTGTATTATTCCTACTGCCTATAGTCGAATAGCCTATAGCCTTTTTTTTCTGCCTCTGAATCCAGCCCCCCGATCCCTGATCCCCAAACCCTGTCCTATAAGCCCTGCCCACCCCATTAACCATTTGCCAATTAAAAACTGCTATTGTATGAATAAACTGAAATCTTAAATCCGCACGGGAGAGCATATGAAAATTACCTTAAACGAATTGACGGAGCTTACCGACAAAGCGCTGAGAAACTACGGCTACACAGATGAGGAAATTCCCATCATCCGGCAGGCCCTTTTCTATGCCCAGCTCAGGGGCAACAATCAAGGCGTGGTGAAGCTCATAGGCGCCGGCATGCCCAAAAGTCCGGATGCCGGAGAGATAGCCATTGTGAAGGAAACGCCCGTTTCGGCGCGCATCGACGGCAGCGGCAATCAGGCCATGGTCGTGATGAAAAAGGCCGTTACCGTGGCTCTTGCAAAAGCCAAACACAGCGGCTTTGCCATTGTCGGCACATGCAATACCTCGACCTCATCAGGCGCGGTTGGCAATTATGCCATGCAGCTGGCGCAGGAGGGATATATCGGCCTGGTGTTCGGCCGCTCAACCGAGCGGGTTGCCATGTACGGCTCCTTCGAGCCGGTCTTCGGCACAAATCCCATCGCCATTGGCATACCGTGCCAGCCCTCGCCGGTCGTGCTCGATATGTCGACGGCGGCAATTTCGTATTTCGGCCTGGTTGAGGCAAAAACCGCCGGCAGGAAAATACCTGCTGATATGGCATATGATGCCCGGGGCTGCGCCACGGACGATCCGGCTGCAGCCATACAGGGCGCTATCCGCTCTTTTGATCGGAGCTACAAAGGCTCGGGCCTTGCGCTCATGGCGGAAATTCTTGCCGGCCCGCTTGCGGGCGCGGCCTTTGCCGGTATCGGCAACAGCAAGAAGAACTGGGGGCATCTGCTGATCGCCATTGATCCTGAGCTGCTTGGCGACCGCGACGAGTTTTCGGCCAATGTGGCTGCCATGGCGGCAAAAATCAAATCGACAAAACGCCTGCCCGGTGTCGATGAGATTTTTGTGCCCGGCGAGCGGGAGGAGCAGCTTGCGCGGCAATGCCTTGAAAGCGGTGAAATCGACATTGAGAATAATCTGCTGGAAGGATTACGCCTGGCCGCACAGCCGCGAGGCGAATGCTGATTATGCGTTTGCAGAATACGCGCATGTTGCTCGGCTATGGTCCCCGTGACTGCCAAATCCTGGTTTTTGACTTCTGACTTCTGGATTCTGGATTCTGACTTCTGCAGTTTATTACTGCCAAAGAAAAACGCGCGGGGTATGCGGTGAAATAAATTAAAATCGGAAGCAATATTTTTTAATGCAACCGTCCCCGATAACCGACAAAATACATCAAATTTGATGTTGAAAAAAAATGGAATTCATCGTAGAATTTTATGAGACGGCAGATGGATGCTGCCCGGTGCGGGAGTTTCTGGACGGGCTGAAAGTCAGCGACCCGGGCGACTTTGCGGCTGTGCTGGCCGGGCTGGCAAAACTTCGCAACAGGCAGTATCATCGCGAACCGCTGTCAAAAGCCATTGGCGAAGGGCTTTTTGAGCTGCGCCATGTGGGAAAGCTCAACACCCGGGTGCTTTGGTTTTTTGTGAAAGATAAAAGAATTATTACCGTACATGGCATTCGGAATAAGGGGCAGGCCATACCGGCCCGAGACAGGCAAACCGCCCTTGATCGCATGCGCGACTGGCGGAAACGGATGAAACTATGAAAAAAACCAACTTTGACCGCTATCTGCAGGAGCAGATGAAAGACGAGGCATTTGCCGCGCGCTTTGAGCAGGCAGGGCAGGCCTGGGATGTAGCGCTGCAGATTGCTTCTCTTCGCAGGCAGGCAGGGCTTTCGCAAAAAGAACTTGCCATAGCCCTCAAGACTTCTCAGCAGCAGGTAAGTCGCCTTGAGTCACCATCCTATGAAGGCCATTCGCTCAGCATGCTGCGCCGCGTCGCCGATGTTCTGCATACCAGGGTGCGTATCGTGTTTGAGCCTATAAAAAAGCCGCAACCCGGAATCCATGCTGCTGAAGCAGCCGTGCCGTATCGCGCCGAGCGAACACAAATCGGAAGAAATAAGAAAGAAGAAGCAGGAAGGAAGAAGTAAGAAACAGCTCGTAGTGGCCGCCGTGCGCACCGATATTCTCTGGATTCTGCCTTCTGAATGCCGACTTCTATTTTTCTGCCCACCGAATCCCGACCCCTGAACCCTGTTTTCTTCTCTCCACCCTCTGTCCGCTCCGCAGTTTTGAATCCTGAATTTTGAATCTGGAATCATTACCCCCGATCCCTGAACCGATTTCCAGCTTGCATGGCGGCCGGTTTGCGGCTTATAATGCGGTATAAAGAAGATGTACAATCAGTGCCGGTTGCCAGCACCTCATCTTCGCCTGTTTTTCAGGCAAAGCACGGCATTTGTATAAAAAAGGAGATACTGCAATGATTGTCGAGCGGCAAAAAAACGAACTGGTCATACGGATACCGGAAAAGATCGATGCAGAGAGCCTGCAAAACTTTATAGATTATCTTAAGGTTAAAACCATTCTTTCAAAAAGCCGTGCCTCTAAATCCGATTCCTCCGGAATTGCCACTGAAATCAAGCAGTCATGGTGGAAGAAGAACAGGGGCAGGTTTGTAAAATGAAAATAATCGCTGATACCAACATTATTAACAGCGCCCTGATCAGCCGTATAGGCAAAGAGTCCGATATCTCTGTATGGTTTTGAAAAATACAGCTGTTTTTTTCTCCGCGATGAAATCATAAAGCATAAGTCTAAAATTCTGAAGGCTTCGGGACTCAAAGAATCGGAATTTCTCGATGTGTATTTCAACATCACAAAAAGAATCCAATTTATTGATGAAGAGCAAATACCCGACTCCCTATGGCAAAAAGCTTTTTTCTATACCAGGGGGGGGCGATGAAAATGATACACCCTTTGTCGCTCTTGCTTTATACCTTAATGGGTATTTATGGACAGGCGATAAAAAATTGATCCGGGGCATAGCTGACCGCGGATTTAAAACTATTATTACAACAGCTGACATCTTACACCAGCCCGTGTGATGAATTGAAGCGTCAGGCTTATGACTGCTTCGTAGGGGCGTATGGCATACGCCCAAT
>JAFGCP010000422.1 GCA_016932595.1 Deltaproteobacteria bacterium | reverse complement strand
CCCGACGCGCTGCAGGCCGACGGTGCGGCCCTTGCGCTCAATGGCGCGGGCGTTCGCACGAAATTTTTCATGGACCTGTATGTGGGCGGGCTGTATCTGAAGCAGAAGCAGGCCGATGCTGAAAAAATCATTGCTGCAGATGAGCCCATGGCCATACGGCTGCATATTATTTCATCGCTCATCACCAGTGAAAAAATGGAGGCGGCAACGCGCGAGGGATTTGTGAACGCCACGGCTGGAGCTACGGCACCCATTGCAAGCAGAATCGAAGACTTTATTTCTGTTTTTCGGGAAAAGATAAACAAAGAAGATGTGTATGAATTTGTCTATGCACCCGGCGCAGGCACTAAGATAAGTAAAAACGGAAAGGTTAAAACGACGATTCAGGGCAGTGATTTCAAAAAGGCGCTGTTTGGCATATGGCTGTGCGGCAAACCCGCGCAGGTAAGCCTGAAGGAACAAATGCTGGGGAAGTAAGAGATAATGAAGATTTGTTGGGTTCGCCCTTCTGATTGTAGGGGCAGGTTTCAAACCTGCCCCTACTTGGCTCAAGATTGGGGTGAGGTACGAAAACCAACGGGATCTTTCGGGCTTAACCCAACAAAAAATAAACCTCTCCGCCGCAAGCGGACGGGATATTGAAAACATTTCGTCATGCCGGACCTGATCCGGCATCCAGCCTGCTTTTTTTCTGGATTCCGGCTTTCGCCGGAATGACTGTACACGCGTGAAGCCGCGGGGTATTGAACCCGTAAATAATAAAAGCGCAGACGCTCGGAAAATAGCGGTATTACGCCCAGGTTTTGGCCGCTCCGGTCTGCCATTTAAAAGCTGTTTCAATGATTGCGGTGATATCCGTAAACTTGGGCTTCCAGCCAAGGGCCTGTTTTGCCTCCTGGGAGCGGGCAATCAGAATGGCCGGATCGCCGGGCCTGCCCGGCTCGGCCTGAAAAGGTATTTTTTTGCCCGAAATTTTCTCGACCGCTTCAACTATTTCCCGCACGCTCACACCGCTGCCCCTGCCGATATTGAAAACAGCCGAGGGCTTGCCCGCGGCCAGCCAGTCAAGCGCCCGCATATGGGCATCGGCAATATCGCAGACATGCACATAGTCGCGCACGCAGGAGCCATCGCGGGTGGGATAGTCGGTGCCGAAAAGAGGAACATAGTCCCGGCTGCCCATGGCCGCATCAATTGCCAGAGGAATCAGATGCGTTTCCTGTGCGTGCAGCTCGCCGATCCGGCCGGACGGATCAGCCCCTGCTGCATTAAAGCAGCGCAGAACAACGCTTTTCAGGCCATAAATCGTATCAAACCACTCCAGCATCTTTTCAACGCACTGTTTCGTATGGCCGTAGACGCTGATCGGACTTTGCGGATGATCCTCTTCAATGGGAATCCGCTCGGGCTCGCCATAGATTGCACCGGAGGAGCAAAACACAAGATTTTTGACCCCTGCAGTTTGCATGGCTGTCAAAAGATTAAGAGTCCCCGAAACATTGGTTTCATAATATCGCTCAGGCATCTGCATCGACTCGCCGATCAGGGAGCGGGAGGCGCAATGCAAAACCGCATCAATTGCATGGGCCTGAAACACTTTCCGCACATCGGCGGTCTTGCGCAGGTCGCCCTTAAAAAAGGGCGCATCTCCGATGGCCTGGCTGTTGCCCTGTTCCAGATTATCGAAAACAACCACCTCCTGCCCTTTCGCCCGCAATTCACTGACGGCGTGCGATCCTATATACCCTGCTCCGCCAACAACCAGTATAGCCATATCTTCTCCTGTCTTAAGGCAATCGGTTTTTATTCTTGTGCTATGTATACCTAAAAAACGGGCAAAAAACAAGTTGCTTAAACAACCATTTTTTGTTCTGGCTGTTTTAAAGCATGCTTGGGCCGGACTGCATAGAGTGGATTATGGACCAGAAAACTCGCGGATCATCCGGGAAGGGCTCTCAAAAGAACTATGCCGGTGCCGAATTTCCAGAAAAACAATACTTCGCCACACAGCGCATATAGCTCTTTTGACTGCACCTGTTAAGTGAGGGAATCGGAGCAGAACAAAACACTATGCGGGATGCCCTACCATGGGCAGCGAGGCATCCCGCGGTTGAAGCATCAGAAAGGTATATCATCATCGGACGGCATGTCGGGAACACGGTCAAAAGGATCATCACCTGAAGAAGCGCCCGAAGCGGCAGGCCGCTCCCCTTTGCTGCCCAGCATCTTCATCTGCTCGACGAGTATCTCCGTGGTCCAGCGCTTATTGCCGTCTTTATCCTGCCAGTCGCGGGTCTGCAGGCGGCCTTCAGCATAGATAAGGCTGCCCTTATGCAGATACTGGCCGCAAATTTCAGATAATTTACCAAAGGTAACGCAACGGTGCCATTCGGTCTCCTCGACCTTCTCACCCTGCTTATTGGTATATTTGCGGTCGGTAGCCAGTGAAAAACTGCAAATACCGAGTCCGCCGGCGGTAAAACGCACTTCAGGATCTTTGCCCAGCCGACCCACAAGAATCACTTTATTGACTGACATGTAGTTCTCCCCGTATGAAAGGTAAACAGTAAAAGCTTTTTGCTTTTTCTTTGTTCAAAACTATACCGGACGCACCTGCATTGTCAAGGCTTTTGCCACGGCTGCATTTCCACGGTCAAACATGCGGGATTTCGTATTTTTTTTATTTACCAACATAGTTCTTCTTTATAT
>JAFGCP010000421.1 GCA_016932595.1 Deltaproteobacteria bacterium | reverse complement strand
GCTGAGCAGCGTGCCTAAAAGAATCAGTGCGATGGTTGTAGATAAAAATTTACCCCGGAGCCCCAGTTTCATAGCGCCTCTCCATGCATCTTAATGTGTGCCATTGAAAAATATCGATAAAAATACCATACTAGGTGTAAGTAAGCAAAAATTTTATAACTAAAAACACAGCCTACTAAGCACGGCATTTTTTTATCTAATGCTTGCCTGCAGGCTGAAGCCAGGTCAAGATTGTTTTGATTTTTTACGAGGCATTTGCTATTAGTTATAAAAAAATAGTTTGTTTTGTACTTTAAGCCATACAGGGATTCTGCCATGCCCTTTATGTTTTCTGCTGTTTTTGCTTTGACTATATGTTTAACCCCCTTGACTGCTGCTGCCGATCAATGGCCGTACCGCGATCAGCTGCGCACGGAAATCCGTTTCTGGATAGACATCTTTACAAAATACGGGGATGACACCTTTGTGCTGCACGACCCTGAGGATCTTTCCCTGGTTTACAAAACAATCACCTATGCCCCGAACGAGAGCGACTTCAGGCGCGAACAGCGTTTAACAGCGGCCCGCTATGAAGTTGAGCATGCCCTGCGCAGCCTTGCTGATGCCCTGGCGGCAGGCCGGGAGCTGTCAGGGCAAGAGAAACAGCTGCGGAAGCTTTTCGGCCCCTCAGCCGCTCCGCAGCGCGTGAAACTGTGCGCGTCGCGCATCAGGGCGCAGCGGGGCATCGCCAACCGTTTTCACCGGGGAATGCAGCGCTCCACAGCATATATTCCCGCGATAAAAAAAATCTTTCGCAACAAGGGTCTGCCAGAAAGCCTTGCCTATCTGCCCCATGTTGAATCATCGTTCGACATCACGGCACGATCAAAAGCCGGGGCTGTCGGCATGTGGCAGTTCATGAAGCCTACGGCCAGAACGTTTTCATTGAAAATGAATGCTATTATTGATGAGCGCTATGACCCCCTGGCTGCATCCGAAGCGGCGGCAGCCCTTCTCAAGATGAACTATGACGAGCTCGGCGACTGGGGCCTTGCCCTGACAGCCTACAACTATGGCCTTGGCGGCATGGCACTGGCTGCTGAGCGCTGCGGGGGCAACTATATGAACGTGCGCAGAAAGTATCAGCATCCCCGCTTTCAATTCGCCTCGAAGAATTTTTATCCCGAGTTTCTCGCTGTGATGGAAATCATGAAAAACCCCGCCGCCTATTTCCCCGGCTATTCGTCTGCCAGCCGGCACCATATAGTTCAGCACAGAGTAAAAAAACCTTCAACGCTTCCGGTTCTTGCAAAAAATTGGGGCTTGAAGCTGTCCCGCCTGCGGGAGCTTAATCCGGGGTATTCAAAAAAAGCCTGGGCTGGACGCCTGACTATTCCTGCCGGGTATTCCATAAATATTCCGACAGGATTTGTGGCCCTTCAGATGCTGCCGGCGCCTGCAGGAAAAAAAAGCTTTGCAAAAATTGCGCCTGGCAAGACCCTTGGCGCCACGGTTGCTTCAAAGGAGGCTGCACCTGTTTCTGCGGTTGTCTTACAGTAGGAAAATTGTGTGGGAATAGAGCATGCAGGGGTCACTGCCATCAAAGCACTCCCTTTGGAATAACTGAGAAGCCCGGGACTGCCAGAGGCATGCCGGTTTGCCGAAAAACCGCTGCGCACGGCCTTTCCACTACAGAAAATCTTTTATCATGTCGAATGCTGTTGATAAAAGCGCGAAGATATGCGAAAAGTAAAAGATGTCAGAAAAAATTACCGTCATAGCGCATATACGGGCACGAGCCGGCAAAGAAGCTGAAACGGAACAGGTTCTCACCGGTCTCATCAGGCCGACGCAGAATGAACCGGGATGCATATCCTACGACTTGTTTGCCAGTCCTGACAAGCCGGGCTTGTATATGTTCATCGAGACATGGGAAAACCGCGAGGCTCTCTCAACCCATTTGCAGCAGCCTCATGTACGGGCATTTATCAGCCGCTCCGATGAACTGCTTGCTGAGCCACTGAATGTTTCCCTCTGGAAAGACATTGCTAAACCATAAGGTTTTCTCAATACGCATGAGCATTGAGCCGTAGTACGAAAGGTTACAGGTATGGATGCGAGAATTACAAAACCCTTTGTCGATGCTACTTTAAAAGTGCTTGAAACCATGGCATTTATCAAGCCCGCTGTGGGGGAGCCGGCACTCTGGGACACCTGCATGCCCCTGGGGGAAGTGGTGGGCGTTGTCGGCCTGTCCAATGAAGATGAAAACATAAAGGGCTTTCTTGCCATAGGGTTTTCCGAAAGCAGCATCATACAGATCGTGTCAAACATGCTGGGAGAAGAGTATACGACCATCGTCAACGAGGTGAAGGAGGCCGCCGGCGAAATAGCCAACATGATCTCGGGGCAATCGCGCCAGGCTCTGTCGTCTATGGGGATCAAACTGCAGGCATCCCTGCCGAGTGTTATTTCCGGAAAAGACATGACCATGGACGGGTCTGAAAAAAGGCCTCTTATGATTGTACCCTTTACCATAGAGAATGGCTCGTTTATGCTCGGGCTCTGCATGGAAGGCGTCCGTATTAAATAATGCCCGACTGCATATACTCTTACGATTGAGGGCTGCGCTATGCAGCCTTTTTTTATGACAGCATGCATCAGACTCGCCGCAGAGATGCCCTCGGCTGGCTTTTTATTGATTCCTTCCGGCAAGTATGTTACTTGTTATGACAACGTATATATGCTCATGCCATGTCGCCATATGATATCCTCTACATACTAGCGTACATGCTCTTTCTCTGCGGCGCATCTCTTGCCTGCCGCGGGGTGCGGCAGAAAGAGGCCCTGTGGATCATGGGCGCGGGAATGCTCATTAATTTTTTCAGCACCGTCATCCCCAACCCGGGATGTCAGTCCCTTGCTATTGGCATCGGATCAAATGGAGCTATTATCTGGGCTATAACGCTCGGGGTTGCCGTCTGGGCTGCTTTTCTGGCAGCCGTGTTCGTGCGCCTCATGGGCCGTAAAGAGTTGTTTTTTTTTCTGATTGTCTGTATAAAACTGTGCTGGTTTGCAGATCTGATACTTTTTATTTACGGGGTGTATGCTCTGACCGGCTGAAGCCGTCAGCAGGCACGAAACCGAAATAAGCAGACCGTGTTTAAATAAATATGTAACGATAAAATAAATAATTATATGCAAGGAGGAGGAAACAGATGAAAAAATCAGTACTTTTTACAGTCATGGTCGCAGTTTTTCTTTTTTTCAACGCTCAGGCTCATGCGGCCAGAGCCCTTGACCTTTCCGGCAATGAATATAATGTCTATATTCTGTGCAGCGAAGATCTGGGAGACTTCTGCGATCAGGGGAGAACACAGACCGACACGTTTATTTTTGATGGAGATAATTTCGGGATTGAAAGTTTAGAGGATGATTTTGGAGGCTTTCTCGGCAATGGCGAATTCAGCGCCAGCGGCCTGAGCTTTGATGCACACTATGAAGCCATCGATGGGTTCAACAGCTATGAGTTTGACATCAAAGGCCTTAACCTTATCGATATCATTTTATTCGGGACTATGGATATAACCTATAGCGAATATGAATTCCCTCTCGGCACGGAAGACACAGAGGGAAAGGCCTTTTTCATTGGTATTAAAAACTGATATGGGAAAAATGCAGCACAAACTCTCCCGCGCCCTTTCGGCCGGGAGAGTTTTTTATTGGCCGGCAGCCCCGTGGGCATGCTATTAAAAACGGAAATAACAGCCCATGAAGATCTCGGGCACGAGGCCATCCATTTTTTCACGGCAGAGATGTTTCCTGCTGTCGTTATTATTGATATGCATGGCCATGATTTTTACCAACAGGCCGTAGAAGCCTATGCCCGTGTCTAGCGCACCGCTGGAAAAAGACTTGGCCTTTTAGGCTTTTTTCATGTACAACCTGTAGGCTGATTTGATTGTATTCAGGAGCAATCGCCTGTGGCGATGGTGCCTGAAGAAGGAAACTCACACACTGTGTGTTTTTGATTACGCCCTTTCAGGGTGAAATCAAGCCACCCGCTGTGTGTGGGCGGCCTGCTGGTTTCTGAAAACACCACTGCAAGGGAGGATTTCTGTGCTGCTGCGAATGATCAAAAGAGGAAAGCTCGAAAACATACTTTCCGCCAAGCCATTTTCTAATATCCCGAAAAGCGAAAATCTTCAGACCATCGAAGTCACGCGCCTGCCTGACGGCAGCATTCGGGAAAACGACGAAGCCATAGAAGCTGAAAAAACCTGCAAGCTTGAAGCGCTGAAATCCCGCTACGGCGCTATTGACGAATCCCAGATCATGTGGGTTGTGGTTAAAAGGCGGGTTGCGGCAGATGCTTGAAAAAAGCCGCAGCAAAACGTTTATGCATTACGGAGCGGAATTTTGCAGCGGCTCAGTTTCGGGGGAAAGCCCGCTTGCATTGTCGGTGTCAGCAGCTCCTTCCTGCATGGTCATGCCCGGAGCAGCGCCATCCCTGAAGCACTCAAAAACTCCGCTTTCACCTGAGGCCGGCGGCAAACCGGTTTTCGGATTTACCTTCACATAGATGATGCCCTCCGGCACCTTGAACGTCTGAACCGGCTCGTTTTGCAGCGCCTGCTGCATGAAGTCAAGCCATACAGGGCTTGCCGCAACAGCCCCTGTCTCACGTTTTCCCAGGGGGCTCAAGTCATCAAAGCCGAACCAGACGCCCGCCACAAGCTGCGGTGTAAACCCGATGAACCATGCGTCGCGCACGTCATTTGTCGTGCCGGTCTTGCCTGCGCAGGGCCGGTTAAGGGCGCGCACTTTTTTGCCCGTGCCTTCCTCGACAACGCTTTGCAGCATACTGGTAATGAGAAAAGCGGTTTCGGGGCTTATGGCCTGGGCAAGACGGGGCCGGTTATCTTCCAGTACCGTGCCGTCACGGCTGAGAACGCGCGTTATAAAGATGGGCTCGGAGGCTACGCCCTGAGCACAGAATACGGCATAGGCCCGTACAAGGTTCATGAGCGATACGCCGCAGGTTCCCAGCGACAGTGACAGCGTCGGGGTGAATTCGCCGGTCACGCCCAGGTTTTTGGCATAATCGATGACATAGTCGGCGCCTATATACTTGAGAATTTTCACCGTCACGATATTGCGCGACTGGGTGAGGGCCTTGCGCAGCGTCAGGGGGCCGGTGAATGTCCGGTCATAATTCTGGGGCTCCCAGAAAATGCCCGGTCCTGCAGCCTCAAAAACCAGAGGCGCGTCAATAAATACGGTGGCGGGCGTATAGCCCTTGTCCAGAGCTGCCGCGTAAATGACGGGCTTGAAGGCCGAGCCCGGTTGCCGCTGCGCCTGCACGGCCCTGTTGAACTGGTTTGCGTGAAAATCGCGCCCGCCGACTAGGGCCTTGATATAGCCGGTATAAGGATCCATGGCCAGCAGTGCCGACTGAACTGTTGACGCCGCATTTTTTTTCCCCGCACGTTTATCATATGCTTCAATACCCCGCTGTACCGCGCCTTCGGCTGCCTGCTGAAGCTTCAGATCAACCGTGGTTTCAATCTTAAGGCCTCCCTTGTACAGCATGTCTGCGCCGTATTTCTGTTCGATCTCCCTGCGGACATGTTCGGCAAAATACGGGGCATTGAGAATCGTGCTGGTATCGGTGGGCGCCGGAATGAAGGCAAGGGGGCTCTTTTCCGCGGCTTCTCTCTCCTCGGGCTTGATATAGCCCAGCTCCTGCATGCGCCCGAGCACATAGCGCCAGCGCTCCAGCGCTTTGCCCATATTGCGCGAATAGCTGGGTGCTTTTGGCAAAGCCGCTAGGAATGCCGACTCCGGCAGGGTTAAATGCAGGGCTGACTTGCCGAAATAGACGCGCGAGGCAGCCTCTATGCCATAGGCGCCGCGGCCGAAATAAATCTGGTTGAGATAAAGGGTGAGGATATCCTGCTTGCTCAGGTACTGCTCGATCCGGGTGGCAAGAATCGCCTCTTTGATTTTTCTTGAGAATTTGCGCTCAGACGTGAGCAGCAGCGATTTTATGATCTGCTGCGTGATGGTGCTGCCGCCCTGCTTAATTTCAAAAGAACGGATATTCTTCAGTGCCGCCCTGAAAATACCCCAGATATCAATGCCCTTATGCTCGAAAAACTTGTCGTCCTCTGCGGCAAGAATCGCCCGGATGAAAACCGGAGCTATGTCAGAGATGCTTATCATATAGCGCTTTTCGACGGAGAACTCGGCTATAAGCTCTCCGCCGACTGCATGCACCTCGGTGACAAGGGCCGGGGAATAATCTTTGAGCGATTCTATCCGCGGCAGGTCATGGCTGAAATAAAAATACAGCCCGACAACGGTCAGAGCAGGAAGAAAAAAAAGAGCGGTAAGAAAAATAATAATAATGAATTTTTTAATGAGACGATCTCCCGTACGATACTGAGCCGAAATCGGAGCGCTGGAGGCTGCCTGTTCTGTCAGTGCAGAGTGTCACGGCGAGCCGGTGAGTTCGAAAGCGTTTTCAATAAACTCTAATAAACCCGCGCCGCTGGAAAAATCCACTGCCACGACATCAAACCGCGCCGGCTGGTTTTCGAGCCTATGGCGCTGCAGAAAATCAAGGGCCACACGGCCGATCTTCTGCTGCTTGCGGGGCGTCACCGCCTCCTGCGGCGAACCGAAAGCCCTGGTGCTTCTGGTTTTCACCTCGATAAAACAGAGAATTTTCTTTTTGCGGGCGATAATATCTATCTCTCCGGACCTGCACCGGTAGTTTCTGCAGAGAATTGTATACCCCTTCTTTTCCAGAAAATCAACGGCCATATCCTCGCCCCGGACGCCAAGTGTTTTTCGCTGCAGGTCATGATCGGCCGCTGGTGTCATCGGGGGACCCGGTTGAATGTTCTGCGGTGAACCGGGCAGCAGCCGTGCCGCTCAAGCGCTCGAATGTGTTCCTGGGTGCCATAGCCCTTGTTTTTGGCAAAATTATAGTGCGGGTAGAGCCTGTGATATTTTTTCATGATAGCGTCGCGCACAACTTTAGCCATAATGGATGCTGCGGAGATGGGAAGGCTTATGGCATCACCGTCGATAATGGCTGCCTGAGGGATGTCGGCCGGAATACGGTGCGGCCCGTCAACAACCGTGTAGTCCGGCGCCAGGGGCAGTCTCTCGACTGCGCGTTTCATGGCAAGGAGACTGGCCTGAAGGATATTAACGCGGTCTATTTCATCGGCCGGGGAGTATGCCCAGTTCCAGGCCAGGGCATGCTCCTGAATGCTCAGGAAAAGCTTCTCGCGTTGTGCCGCGGAAAGTGTTTTCGAGTCCCGGATATCGGCACAGCGAAAGCCTTTCGGGAAAATGACGGCTGCGGCAATAACAGGGCCGGCAAGGGGACCCCTGCCGGCCTCATCAACACCTGCTATATGGGAATATCCGTGGCTGCTCAGTAAAAGCTCGGGCCGCGCGCTTTTTCTGAGCAGGTCCTCGAATTCCATGGACACCTTTTTTTAATACCGCTGCACTTTAACGCGGGCTGCTTTACCCTTAAGGTCGCGCAGATAAAACAGTCGTGAACGCCGTACTTTGCCCCGCTGCACCAGCTCAATCCGGTCAATCGACGGCGAGTGCAGGGGGAATATTTTTTCCACGCCAACGCTGTAGGAAACTTTGCGAACAGTAAATGAGGAGCGCATCGCCGCATTTTTACGCGCAATAACAATGCCCTGAAAAACCTGGATACGGTCTTTTTCACCTTCGCGTATTTTTATGTGCACCTTCACCGTATCACCCGGCCGAAAAGCCGGAATGTCAAGCCGCATCTGCTCCCGTTCGATCTTGTCAAGTACGTTCATCGCCTATCTCCATCCTTTTGAGATTGTTAAATGCTTTTTAAAAATTTTGTATCAGTATCAGAAAGTTCGGCCTTTTTAAGCAGATCAGGCCGACGCCGAAATGTTTTTTTTAGTGCTTCCTGCCGCCGCCACCGGCGTATTTTTTCATGGTCGCCCGACAGGAGAACCTCGGGCACGTCAAGATTCCGAAAGCTGTGCGGCCGTGTATACTGCGGGTACTTTAAAAGCCAGTTTGAGAATGTGTCTTCCCGAACCGAGGCTTCATCCCCTACCACACCCGGAACAAGCCGGGAGACCGCATCAATAACCACCAGCGCCGCGATTTCGCCGCCGCTCAGGATGAAATCCCCTATGGAGATTTCATCATCAACAAAGGACAGCACCCGCTCATCAACCCCTTCGTACCGTCCGCACACGAAAACCAGCTGCTCAAACCCGGCAAGCTCGCCTGCCACGTCCTGCGAAAATGGCCGCCCCTGCGGGGTTAATAGCACTGCGCGGGATGTTCCCTTTGCTCTTCGCGTGCTTTCAAGCGCTCTGGCAATCGGCTCAACCTTCATCACCATGCCGGCGCCTCCGCCATAGGCGGTATCATCAGCGGTCCTGTGCCTGTCCTCAGCCCAGGTTCGCAGGTCGTGAACGGCGATTTCGATAAGCCCCCGTTCCTGCGCTTTCTTCAGCAGGCTTTCCTGAAGGGGCGAATCAAACATCCGGGGGAAAAGTGTTATGATGTCAAACCGGATCATGCAGCGCGCTGGGAAGCTTGCCTCGCTAATAATGTGGGAAACCGGCAAAAAAGCCGTTCACGGCTTTTTTGCCAGTTGTGCACTCTTTTTCATGCATACTGCCATGCCGTATGCAAATATAATTTTCCGGCAGGGAAAAGCTGCTTACTCAATAATTTCCAGCACAGCCCTTTTTTTATTTTTGGCAGAAGCCGCCGACAGAATGGTTCTCATGGACTGAGCGGTTCTGCCGTGCTTGCCGATGATTTTCCCTAAATCATCTTTAGCCACGCGCAGTTCAATTACTGATGTCTGTTCCCCCTCGATCTCACTTACCGCCACTGCATCGGGATTGTCAACAAGAGCCTGAGCTATGTACTTTACTAAGTCTTTCATGCTAGCCTCCATTTGAGTTGTCATTGCCAGATTGCCGCTTCCCGTTAGGTGAGTCTTTCCTTACCCCTTGAAAACCCCTTCCTTTCTGAGGATCTGCTCAGCTGCCTGTGTCGGCTGAGCTCCTTTTTTAATCCAGTCAGCCGTTTTATCTTTATCTATTGAAACCACAGCAGGATTGCTGCATGGATCATACGTACCCAGCACCGCTATGAAACGACCATCCCGGGGTGCCGCTTCAGGAGCAACAACTACACGGTAAAAGGGTTTTTTCTTCTTGCCGAAACGAGCAAGTCTTATTTTCACTGCCATGATGCCATATCCTTCCTTTGATTTGAGTCGCATGATGCGCGTCAGGGCGCACCTGTGTCGGAAATTTAAAAAAGTCTATTTTATATATTTTTTCTCATATTTGTCAAGGGAATTTGGTTGAAAAACAACTTGAAAAGCCGCAGACCCTGTGCTAATTTATTAAAATATAAAAATTATCTTTTTTATATCAAAAAATATAATTAATGACAATAATAAATTTTACCATATCCGTTCCGACCACCGGTGCAACCGACATTGTGAACATCAGCGACGAGGTTGACCAATGCCTGTCAAAGGCCCGCCCGGCACAGGGTTTCATACACCTATTTGTTCCCGGCGCCACCGCAGCATTAACCACGCTGGAATATGAGCAGGGTGCCATAGCCGACCTTCAGCAAGCCATTGAACGGCTTGCCCCCCGGGATATGCCGTATGAACATAACCGCCGCTGGGGCGACGGCAATGGCTATGCGCATGTTCGGTCGGCACTGCTTGGCCCCGGTCTTACCATTCCCGTTGTGAACGGCTCCATGCATTTGGGAACATGGCAGCAGATCGTGCTGTGCGATTTTGACAATCACCCCCGAAATCGGGAAATTCTGGTTCAGATCTATGCTGAAGCATAAAAGCTTTTCCTTCTGCCGCATACCGCGCTGCGGCTTGCCTCGACACCCATATCTGATAGCAGCGTAGTATATGGAAAGCCCCTCACTGAAAAGCGCCGACTCTTCGGAAATCCTTCACTTTGAAGATACCGGCATTGTCAAAGCCCTGTGCGGTGAGCATGACGGCAACCTCAAAGTGCTCGGGAAACGGCTTGCCGTGAAGATACATGTGCGAGGCGGCCAGTTCACGCTTCACGGCCCATGCGCAGCGATACTGACGGCAAAAAAAATTTTGCAGGATTTATATTATATTGTAGAATCAGGCTACCGGCTCAGCTCCGTTGATGTGGTGCATGCCATCAAAATGATAGAACAGGATGCCCCTCTGCACATGAAGGATATTTTTCTCGATACGATCATCCTCACTGCAAAGCGGCGCCCCATCACCCCGAAAAGCTATGCCCAGAAAAAATATGTTGATGCTATCCGCGGCTTTGACATAGTGTTCGGTATAGGGCCGGCAGGCACGGGGAAGACCTATCTGGCCATGGCAATGGGCATTGCGGCACTGATGAAAAAAGATGTCGACAGGATTATTCTCGCCAGGCCCGCTGTCGAGGCCGGAGAAAAACTCGGCTTTCTGCCGGGGGACCTTGCCGAAAAGGTGAACCCCTACCTGCGGCCCCTTTATGACGCTCTGCATGACATTATGGATATGCACCGGGCGCAGGAAATGCTGCATCAGGGCACGATTGAAGTGGCCCCCCTTGCCTTTATGCGGGGCCGTACGCTCAACGATTCCTTTGTTATTTTAGATGAGGCTCAGAATACGACCGCCGAGCAGATGAAAATGTTTCTTACGCGCCTCGGATTCAATTCAAAGGCAATTATTACCGGCGACATAACCCAGATCGACCTGCCGCAGGCAACAGCATCAGGCCTGGTGCAGGCGCAGCGCATTCTTGAAAAGGTTGAGGGGATACAATTCTGCCATTTTACGGAAAAAGACGTGGTCCGCCATCCCCTGGTCGAGGGAATCATCAAGGCATATGAATCATTTACAGAAAAAGAAAAACGCAGATGAAGATACAGCTATTTAAGCAGCTGCGCGCCAGGCGCCTGCAGCAGCCCATTGCAAAAACAGAGCGCACCAAAGAGCGGTTTAAAATTATCAGGCCGCTTATGACCCCGGCCACCTATGAGGTGCTGGCTCTTATCGTGCTTTCCGGCATTATAGCATTTCTCACCGCGCCGCAGTCATCTACGCCCAGATATGAATATACATTAGGGGACATAGCTCAGGACAACATACGGGCGCATCAGGATTTCACGGTTGAGGATAAGGAAACCACGGAGAAACGCCGCCGTGAAAAAATGGACGGCATACCATCGGTCTATGACTTTAATGCAAAGGCTGAAAACGAGGTGGCGCAGCGAATCACGTCGGCTTTCGGAGCCATGCGCGATGCAGACAGGAAAAAACCTCAGGGGCAGGCCCTTTCAGAAAAGGACAGACTGGCGCTGCAGTCACTGCTGCGCATACAGATAGATGAACAGAACTTTGCTTTTCTTGCCGACCATGCTTTCAAAAAAGAACTTGAGGAAGCCCTTCTTGATCTGGTGCTGCCATTTGTTCAGCGTGAGGTTGTTGCATCTAAAGGACTTCTGTTCAAGGAACGCGGCAGGGGCATCATACTGCGCAATATTGCATCAAATCAGGAAATAGCGGTCAGCGACTTTACCTCCTTTATCGATGTTCAGGATGCGGCAATATTGCTCCGGCGGGATGCCCGTACATTTCTCAAGAGCGAGCACCGCGATATACGCAAAGCTCTGATCGACATCGCGGTCAAGCTCATTGAGCCCACCATTACCTTTAACGCCCAGGAGACAAAAGAGCGCCGCAAGGCTGCGGCCGAGGAAGTCGCGCCATTGTTTTATTCGATTCAAAAAAATGAAATAATCGTGCGTGAGGGCGCCCCTGTTACCGAGGTTGCGCTTTTGAAGCTCAAGGCGATGCGGGATTTCAAGCAGTCAAAAAGCATACTGTGGACGCTGCTGGGGTATTTTCTTTTTTCATTCGTAGCACTTATGGTCATGTACCGCTTTGCCAAAAACAATCTCAGCGACATATCCATAACAAGCATAACCCATCGCGACTTTATTTTTCTGTGCTCGATACTGCTCATGGTGTTTTTGCTGTTCAAATTTTGCGCGGCAGGGGCGGTCACATTTGCCAAAGGCTATACGGTTATCCCGCTTACGGCATACTATTACGGTTTCCCGTTCGCGTTTGCGGCTATTGTGATAAGCATCGTGCTGTCGCCCCAGATCGCATCGCTGAGCGCCGTTATCGTATCGCTGTTTGCCGGCTTTCTCCTGGACAACAGCTTCGTCTTTTTCTCATTTTCTTTCATCAGCGCCATCGTGGCCACGCAGGAAGTCCGTTCCACAAAGCAGCGCAGCGCCATCATTCGCGCCGGCATGATTGTCGCCACAATCAATGCGCTTGTTGTTCTGTCGCTGTATCTGATCACCGGAGATGCTTTTAAGATGGAAACGGTTTACGGCATGGCCTTCGGTATGGCGGGGGGGGTCCTGTCAGCGGTGCTGGCAACAGGAATCATACCCATTATTGAAATTATTTTTAATTATACGACCGATATAAAACTGCTGGAACTTGCCGACCTTAACCAGCCCGTTCTGCACGACCTTCTGATTGCGGCGCCCGGCACCTATCATCACAGCATTCTTGTAGGCGTACTTGCCGAGGCAGCAGCCGAGGCCAT
>JAFGCP010000420.1 GCA_016932595.1 Deltaproteobacteria bacterium | reverse complement strand
GCCGGAAGACATACCGGACTCGGTGGATATCATCCCTGCGAGTGAAGTCCTTGACACCATGACCGGCAAAATCCAGTTCCCCCCTGATCCGCGCGACGGATCCGACCCCCTCGCGGGCTGGTACAAGCTCATCGACAACGGCACAGGCGAAATTTTCAAAAACGGCATCTGCGACACCTACGAGCTGAACAATATCACTTTTATCTATTATTATACGCTGCAGGGCCTTGAGGTAGAGCCCTGGCTGGCCGATGACATGGATCAGGTGCCGTTCTACTTCGAGAATCAGTACAATGCGACAAAGGCGCTGCTGGAAAAAGAGTTCGGAGATGCCATAGACGTTCGCCTGGGCACCTACACGGCCGTGCCCGGCCATACCGAGCATGAGATAGATGTGACCAAGGCGTTTGCCGATGAGGGGTTCCGAAAGATGGTCATCTCGCGCGAAACCACGGACTATAATCACTATGCTGACGACTTCATGACGGAGAACTATGTCCGGGAGGCGCTCTGCGAAAAAGGCGTGCTTGATGAGACGGACATCAGCCAGATCAATCAGATAGGCCGCACCCCCGAGTTCAACGCCATGAACCTGAAGCTCGTAAAACCCTATATCGAGGCCTATCCCGAAGGCAGCACCATCGCTATGATCTATGTGACGCATGGCTTGTCATGGCCCGGCAAAGAAACCTATGGCGCCATGGGCATACAGCACCCGTGGTGGAAAGAAGTCATTCATGAAAACGGGTTTCTGAACTACCTGTCATGGAAAAAAGCCATTCAGAAGGAGTACGGCACCCGCTACAACCTGGTGTTCAGCACCGATGGCAGCGACCTTCTGGAACAAAGCTTCTTCGCCTATGGGTACATGACACCTGATAAACTGAGCGGTAAATTTTTTATCATCCGAGACTGCATCAACTGGGCCAAGGAGATGGGAATCCAGAACATGCTGATCGTTCCCTGCCACTGGTACGGCGATGCGCAGGACACGCAGGTCATTATGCGCATGAACAGCGGTTTGAAGCTGGTGCCGAAAGCCGACATGGCACAGGGCAAGTTCGACATCACCTACTGCGAGGCTGACAACGGCACCGAGGTCAGCAACTGCAACGGCACGTATGCCGCAAAGATCACCATAACGCCGTCCTATAACGACCTGACCGACGACTGGGCGCAGGTGTATTATGCGGTGCTGCGGGGCGGGATCGAGAAGTTCGGGGTTTTCCCCGAGGGCGAGCGGGTTCGGATCGCCGAAAAAAAGCTGGTGATGAAAAAGGACGGCGGCGAAGTTGTGGTCCGGAAGCCCTGGAGCCCGGCGTTCAGGGCCCGTATCGACATTCCCGCAGACCCGCACCCTGGCTGGCCCGAGTCGTTTGCGCCCGATAATGCAACGCCGTTCCGCGATCCGGCAGACTCATTTGACTGTCTGTGGGAAGACACCACCATTTCTGTGGGCTGGCGGCTGAATCCTCCCGCAATGAAGAAGGCGCGGCCCGTGGGCCCGGCAGTGTTTTTCGGGCCGTACCGCACGATTTTCAACCGGGATGTCACCATCAGCATCCCCTATCGCGCGATAGCGGCGCTCAACAAGGCAAAAGTGAAACCCTATATTTACAACCATATCACCGGCGACTGGGATGCTATCGAGCCTGAAAAGGTCGCCGCAGGCCTGGTGACCTTCAAGACCGACGTGCTCGGCCTGTTCAGGGCCGGTGTGGCTAAGTAAAGCCAGAATACCCGAGCTGCATTAAAGCGGCCTGTGCTTTGCGCAGGCCGCGTTTGATCAGCAGCAGTCGCCCCCTGTTCTTTACAGAATCATGAAGCTATTTCTTCACCAGCTCCATTTCAAGAATCCGGTCAACGCGAAAGGTGCGGTTTTCCTGCCGCTGCATGCAGAAGGCCTGCATGCCCAGATACAGCTTGCCCTGATATTCAAGCTCTCCCACATACCGGGGCCGAACCGTGCGCCGTGATTTCTGATCATTGGGCTTGAGATAGGTTATGGCAATCTTCCCGCCGCGCTCGATGGCCTGCTCTATCAGCGCGACCTTATCATCAAGGCAGCATTCTTTTTCCGCCACGGCGTACTGGTACCGCGTGAGGAATTTGATAACGCGCCAGTCCATGATGATATGGCTTTTTTTGAGGGGCTGCCTGAGCGTCATGCCCTCCAGGGTGCGGCAGCGGCTCAGGGCGACATAGGCCTGGCCGTGGGCAAAGGTGCCACGGCCAAAGTCGACAACAACGCGGTCAAAGGTTTTGCCCTGGCTTTTATGAATGGTCACTGCCCAGGCCAGGGCCAGGGGATACTGCGTAAAGGTCCCGATACTTTCCTGCGACAGGCTCTTTTTTTCTTTATCATAGACATAGCGGTAGAGCGTCCACTTGTACGGGTCAACCGGCACAATGTCCCCATCAGGCAGGCGCACATCAACCCCGGCGTTATCAATATGCTCAACCCGGCCGATAGTGCCATTCACCCAGAGCCCGTCTGAATTATTCGTGAGCATCATAACCTGCGCGCCCTCTTTAAGCCGCAGCTCAGCATCGGCAGGGGCCTGCTTCAGGTCGAAATCGCCCCGCACCTGAGCGGTAAAGCTATGCGCCTTCTTTTTCAGCCGGCCAAGCATCTCCTCATTGACCCTGCCTGCGGCCTCATTGGTGGTTGTCAGATGAATGCAGCCGGTTGCGCAGTCTTCTTCCGGGCTGGTGACCCGCTCATTGAGCGCTGCGACAACATCTTCTGTCACCTCATTTCTGCGCACGGCATTCAGTATGTCGATGAAGCGCTCATCCTTCTGACGGTAGATTTTTTCAAGCTCCACAAACTCCAGCTTAAAATCACCTCCGGTCATGACCTGCGAAGAAAAAAAGTACGGCGAATCATAGGCTGCCTTGAAATGCTCTCGGTCATGCGAGGAGACAACGGGCGGCAGCTGGTAGAGATCGCCGATGAAGATCATCTGCACGCCGCCGAAGGGCTGTTTTTTTTTCAAAACCGTGCGGAGAAACACGTCGATGCAGTCCAGCAGATCGGCCCGCACCATGGATACTTCGTCAATGACGATGGTTTTAATATGCTTGTAAAAGGTATCATTTTTGATATCTGCGGCGCGTTTTTTCGCATCCTCGACGGTTATGCCCGGCATGAAGCGGAAAAAAGAATGAATGGTCTGGCCCTGCACATTCAGGGCGGCAACGCCCGTGGGGGCAAGCACGGCCAGGGATTTTGCAGTCGTGTCGCGCAGCCAGGCAAGAAAGGTCGACTTGCCCGTTCCCGCCTTACCCGTTATAAAAACATCGCACCCGCTTTCAACAATGAGGTTAAATGCGGTCTGAAACTGCAAATTGATGTCGAGTTCTGACAAAGTGCCGCGCCCCTGTTCGGATTTTTAGAAAAATACAGCGTAAAAAACAGCCGGTCTCACCATAAGCTTTCTGAAGCCCTCAGTGGTCTCACACTCATATACTCCTTTCACGGCCTGCATGCAATACGCAACGGCAATCAGGAAGGTTTACATGGCCGCAGCGGGCATATGCCGCATACTGCCGGGAGAACATTCGCTTGCCACGCCTGCTATCTTGACACGACCTGATTTATAGTTTCAGCAGCAAAAGGCGAAAAATCATTCCTGCGGTTTATCCTGTATTAATTACAGTAATTAACAGCATAGTGCTTGACCATTGCGACTTGAGTGATTACTGTAAGAAATGATTTGTATCAAGCCCAGTTGAAAATAATGCAAAAAATTAAAAATTTTTTGAAAAAAAATCTAAACATAATGGTTTTATCCATTATTCTTATTTATATGCTGCTTCTTGGTCTTGGTACCATAGGAGAATTGTTTAAAATCAACTGGATACTGAAATTGCCCCTCTTTAATGTGTGATGCAGCAATGACAAAACGTGACTATTATGAAATTCTGAATATCAGCCGCACTGCCTCTGACGATGAAATAAAAAAAGCATACCGCCAGATGGCCCTCAAATACCATCCCGACCGCAACCCGGGGGATGCCGAATGCGAAGAGAACTTCAAGGAAGCCAGTGAAGCCTATGAAGTTCTGCGCGACAGCCAGAAGCGCGAGCTCTACGACCGCTACGGCCATGACGGCTTGAAAAATTCAGGCTTTTCAGGCTTCTCCGGCTTTGAGGATATATTCTCGTCATTCGGGGATATTTTCGAGGATTTCTTCGGCCTGGGCGGTCTGGGCGGCAGGCGAAGAAACCGCTCCAGCTCACGCCGGGGCTCAGATCTTCGCTATGATCTTGAAATCACGCTCAAGGACGCTGCTTTCGGTCTCGAAAAAAATATTGAAGTCAAAAAAAATATTTCCTGCAGCACATGCAACGGCTCCGGCGCAGAGCCGGGCACAACCCCGCAAACCTGCGCCACCTGTCAGGGCCAGGGCCGCGTCATGCAGCAGCAGGGCTTTTTCAACATCGCCACCGCCTGCCCGCGCTGCCGCGGAACAGGCACGACCATCTCAAGCCCGTGCAAAGCCTGCCGCGGAACGGGAAAAACGCTTGAAACCAAAACGCTGAAAGTTAAAATCCCCCCGGGCGTTGAGTCAGGCATGAAGCTCAAGCTCACCAATGAGGGAGAGCCCGGCGACCGGGGCGGGCCGCAGGGCGACCTGTATGTTTTTCTCCATGTTGCCGAAGATTCCTTTTTTCAGCGCCACAACCAGGATATCGTCTGCCAGATACCCATTTCTTTTTCTCAGGCGGCCCTGGGCGCTGAAATCGAGGTGCCCACGCTGTACGGGTCGGAAAAGCTGCGCATCCCCAAAGGCATCCAGTCCGGAGACCTGCTTTCTATCCCCGGCAAAGGCATCCCCCACATCAACGGCCGCGGCAAAGGCGACCAGATCGTGCAGGTACTGGTCAAAACCCCCGGTAAACTCACCCGGAAACAGGAAGAACTTTTCCGGCAGCTTGCGGAGCTTGATCAGGACAACGATGAAAACAAAAAGGGTTTTATCCAAAATCTGTTCAATTAGCAGCCTGCTGCTGCTCCTTTGTATCCAGACCGCCCAGACCCATGCTGCTCCGCAGGTCGAGGCAACGCTTGCCGCCTCCACGGTCTCAACAGGCACACCATTCACGCTCTCTATTACCGTCTCGTGGCAGGGCGATGCCGACCAGTATGTGATCGTGCCGCCGGAGCCGGAGCTTCCCGACGGGGTTGAAAAGCTTTCCTCCTCCTTTATCTCTTCAGCAAGCGCCGACATGCAAACCATGCACTACAGCTTTCTTGTACGCGCACTGAAAAACGGCGACTACACCATACAGCCCGCTACAGTGAAATACTGGGCGCGGGGAGAAAAAAAAGAAAGCACCGCTGCAAGCGGAAAAATCACCTTTAAAGCCGTGCGGTTTGCGCTGGTAGAAAATACTGCCACACGTGTTTTCATTATCTGCGTGGCGCTGCTGGCCGTTGCGGTTTCCGGCATGGGCTTCGTCGTGCTCAAAAGAAAAAAGGCCCTGAGGCAGAAACAGGCTGCAGGCGGCGAGACCGGGGCGAACACGCAGGCTGCGGAGCTGCTGCAGATCTGCCGCCAAAGCAAGCTCAGGGGCGATTATGCGGAATTTTTCAAAACAGCTCTCGATCTTGCGCGCATGGTTGCCCCGCAGGACAGTGCGCTTTCCGGCAACCTTGCGGCCATGTGTGAAAAAGTGCAGTTCGGCGGCGTTCGGCCTCCGGCAGAAGAAATTGAGCGCCTGCTGCGGCAGCTTGAAAAAAGCTCGGGGGAAATTCTGTCCGGGAACAAAAAAAACGAGCCCGACTACCGGAAATACTGCAAGTAACACCCTGTGTGGTTTTTTGGATTAGAGTTTTTTAATTTGATTGGTTCCTTTGGTTTTAGTATTATTGGCCGCCGGTACAACCCGTCTGCATAGATTAAAATACAAAAAAAATTAAACGCATACAATAAACCGAGCACTCGTTTGGAGGTTTTCAATGCAGCCCAATATTCAGGAAATAACCAAAGAGGTTGAAAAGTACGGCCAGCTCACCGCAGCCATCAGCGCCGAGATAAAAAAGGTGATTGTCGGGCAGGATTATCTGATCGAGCGCCTGCTGATCGGGCTTCTCGCCAATGGCCACATTCTCGTGGAGGGCGTGCCGGGGCTGGCAAAAACCACGGCCGTAAAGACCCTTGCCCGCGCTGTCGACACAAGCTTCCAGCGCATACAGTTCACCCCGGATCTGCTCCCGGCAGACCTCATCGGTACGCAAATTTACGAGCCCAAAACAGGAAGCTTCAATATCAAAAAAGGCCCGCTGTTCTCAAACATCATCCTTGCAGATGAAATCAACCGGGCGCCGGCCAAGGTGCAAAGCGCGCTTCTGGAGGCCATGCAGGAGCGGCAGGTGACAATCGGAGAGACGACCTTCCCCCTTCAGGACCCGTTTCTTGTCATGGCAACGCAGAACCCCATCGAGCAGGAAGGCACCTATCCGCTGCCCGAGGCGCAGGTTGACCGCTTCATGCTGAAGCTTCGCATCAACTACCCCAACAAGGCCGAAGAGAAAGAGATTATCAAGCGCGTTTCCGGCAGTAGCTCTGAAGCTCTCAACAAAGTCGCAAACCCGGAGCAGATCCGCCAGGCCCGCGACGTTGTGGGCAGAATCTACATGGATGAAAAGCTTCTGGATTATATCGTCGAGATCGTTTTTGCAACCCGGGAACCCAGGGTGTTCGGCATTGATATCGAGTCGCTCATTCAGTACGGAGCCTCGCCGCGGGCATCGCTTTATCTTGCCCAAGCGGCAAAGGCCTATGCTTTCCTGCAGGGCCGCGGGTATGTTATTCCGCAGGACATAAAGACCATCGGCCCGGACGTGCTGCGGCACCGGGTTATCTTAAGCTATGAGGCCGAAGCCGAAGACCTGACCTCGGATGACATCATCGCCAGAATATTTGACAATGTTGAAGTGCCTTAATTTTATGATGTAGGGGCAGACCTGCGTGTCTGCCCCTGACAAGGGCGCACACACAGGTGCGCCCCTACCAATCGAACCAATGTAACAATTGTATGATCTCAAAAGACGTCTTAAAAAATATCCGCCGCATTCATATCCGCACCAATCATATCGTCAATGATATTTTTGCCGGCGAATATGAAAGCGCGTTCCGCGGCCGCGGCATGGAGTTCGAGGAGGTGCGCGAATACGCCCCCGGCGACGATGTGCGCGACATCGACTGGAATGTCACCGCCCGCTTCGGCCACCCTTTCGTGAAGGTCTACCGCGAAGAGCGCGAGCTGACCATCATGCTGCTCGTAGATGTCAGCTCATCCTGCTTTTTCGGCACGCACAAGCGGCTCAAGCAGGAGCTTGCCGCCGAGATCGCCTCTGTGCTGGCCTTTGCAGCCACGAAAAGCAATGACAAGGTCGGTCTCATCATTTTCAGCGACCATATCGAAAAATTCATCCCTCCCAAGAAAGGCAAGAACCATGTCTGGGCGGTCATCAAGAGCGTGCTTGAGCATCAGCCCGTATCCCGCAAAACCGATATTGCCGGCGCCCTGAGCTATCTGAACCGCGTGGCGCGGCGCAAGGCAGTCGCCTTTCTCATATCCGATTTCATCGCCGCAGACTATGAGAAGCCTTTGCGGGTGGCCGGCAAAAAGCATGATCTCATCCCCATCTGCATCACCGACCCACGCGAGCTTGATCTTCCCAAAGTGGGCCTGGTTGAGCTGCAGGATGCCGAAAGCGGAGAGACCATTCTCATCGACTCCTCTGATGCCGATTTCCGCACCGGCTACGGCCTTCTTGCCCGCAAGCGCCTTCAGGACCGCTTCGATCTCTTTCGGGCTTCTGGCATCGATGCTATCGACATCCGAACCGATGTACCCTATATCGATCCGATCATGAAATTCTTCAGAATGCGGGAGAAACGGCTATGAACAAATCATCGCTGATTATAAGCATTGCAAGCCTGTGCGTAGCGATAGCCGCGCTGCTGCTGGTATACACAACCGGCGGAAGGACAGCTCCGGGCCAGGCCTGGACAGCAGAGAACCAGCGGGAGCTTGCAAACAAACTCAAAAGCGCAGGGCTTGCGCGCCAGGCAGTGCAGGAATACGAGCAGTATATTCAAACTGCACGGCTCGAACCAGCTCAGCTTGCGGGCCTGTGCTATACCATCGGCAAAATGTGCATGGAGGCCGGCGACTATGAAAAGGCCCTGGCCTGGCTCTACCGCGTGGAGCTTGCCGATCCGCAGACAAAACTCAAACCCGAGCTGGGATCAAGCATCATCAACTGCCTTGAGCGCACGGGCCGCCACAGCGCCGCCGAGTATGCCCTGGCCAAACGCAGCTCTGCCGCGGATAATGCCACACGTTCCGGGGGCACCGTGGTAGCCGAGATCGGCAATGACAAGGTATACCTTGAGGATGTCAACGAAGCTTTTGACAATCTTCCCGACTGGATGCGCAAACAGTTCGAAACCAAAAGCTCTAAAGCTGAATTCGCAAAAAAATATATTGCCGATGAGCTGCTTTTCCGCAAAGCGCTCAAGCTGGAGCTTGATAAGGATGCCGATATCCGGAAAAAAATGAAAATGGCCCAGCGCGAACTCATGGTCAACCGCGTGCTTGAGTCCGAGCTTAAAGACAAACTCAAGGTTGAAGAAGATGACCTGAAAAATTTTTATGAAGCGCATAAGGCTGAGTACGAGCAGAAAGAAGCCGTGAAGGTAAGCCTGATCGAAGCGGTGAACCGGGAAGCGGCGGAGAAAATATACAAAGAGCTCAAAGGCGGCAGAGATTTTGGCGCCTATGCCAAAGAAATATCCCTTAACAAGAATACGGCCAAAGACGGCGGCCGCTTCCCCACTTGGGTGCGCAGGGGCGAGGATGACCTCGGTATCGGTAGCACCGAAGCTGTTGCAAAAGCTCTCTTCTCGGCAAAAAAGGGAGAGTTGCTCGAGCCTGTGCAGGCCGGGGAATCCTGGTTCGTATTCCGGGTTGACGACACGCGGGCTGCGCAGCCCACAACCTATGATGAAGCAAAAGAGCGGGTAAAAAACGACTACTCCATGCAGAAGCTTAAAAGCTCCTACCAGAGCCTGCTTGAACAGACCCTCAAAAGCTCGGATGTGAAGCTGCACCTTGAGGCTGTGACGGGTGAGGGAAAGAAGTAAGATTACCGGCCAGGGATTTTTTATGCGGGAGAGCACGTCTGCACGATATATGCAAGGATGAAGCCGCTCCTGCACTATAAACACAAAATATATCTATCTTAACGATTTTAAAATTTAAGCCTTGTAATAGCCTATTATGCTCATCCAGTCAAAATTTTTGCCCGGGCTATGTCTTCGTAGGGTGCGCTGTGCGCACCGGCTCAACCCCGAATGTCTGTACCATTTAATAACCGGTGCGCGCAGCGCACCCTACATGGCCATCCTGCTTTTGCTCTGCTTTGCCTGCTCATCTCAAGAACAGCATGCAGACAAAAAACCCGTGCTCCCGCCGGTTGAGATCAGCGCCCAGACTGACCGCACCACGGCAACCCTCTCTGAGGCTGTCACGTTTACGCTCAGCGCCCAGTATGACAAGGGCCTCACGGTTAAGCTGCCCGAGGTGGGCACGCAGATTGCGGGTTTGCGCATAACCGACTTTGGCGAAGAGGGCCCCAAAGAAGTCGATAACCGGCTGGTGCATAAAAAATGGTATAAGCTTCAGGCCGACATTGCGGGTTCCTATATTATACCCGCACAGGTCGTATCGTATGCAGCGGATAACGGCACGCGGGAGCTCAAAACGCCGCAGATATTCATTGAGGTGAAGTCGTTGCTCAAGCCGGGTCCTGATGCGCCGAAAGACATCATCGATATCAAAACGCTTGAAGAAGTACCCTTCAACTGGCGGCCCTATATTTGGGCAGGCTGCGCCGCAGTGGTTGTTATCTCTCTGTGCGCCGGCGCTTTGATATATTACCGGAAACGCAAAAAGAAGGCGGACGTCCTGAAAAAGCCCGCTCACATACTCGCTCTTGAAGAACTGGAAAAACTCAAAAGCGAGCATCTCATTGAAAAGGGCATCGTGCGCGAGCACTATTTCAGGCTCTCGGATATTTTCAGGCGCTATATCGAGAACAGATTTTCCATACCGGCAGTCGAGCAGACCACGCAGGAGCTGCTGCCGGAAATCATGCGCCTTGATGCCATGCAAGCCTCTGCCAAATCTGGAGCACGGGATTTTTTGCACCATTCAGACATGGTCAAATTCGCAAAGTACGTGCCTGCTGATGATGAAGTAACGCTGAACGAACAGAATGTTGTCCGCATAATCGACGAGACAAAAACAGAAGAAGTTCTGCCGCAGGCAGAAACTTCAAAATGATAGTTTAATTGTTAACATGAGTCCTTTTTTGTAGGTTGGGTTAAGACCGGGGAAAAAACCGTTGTGTTTCGTACCACAACCCAACCAACGCAAAAACAAATTCTTACTAAAAAGTATAGGCATAAGGGCGAACCCAACACATGTATGGTGCTCGATTTCCCTTAATCGCAATGAAATAAATATAACCCATAAAATCAACTACGAGTTTCTATGCTCCGCTTTCAATCACCCTGGCTGCTTCTGCTGCTTGCCGTCATCCCGCTCATGGGATGGTACGGGCTGCGGCGTTTTGCAAGCGCGCAAATCAGGTTTTCATCGCTGCATGTGCTGGGGCAGCTCAAGACCCCGAAAACTCTCCTGTGGCGCAAGGGACTTGTATTTCTGCGCTGCGCGGCAATGGCGCTTTTTATCCTTGCCCTTGCCAGGCCCCAGTCGGGCATTAAGTCTACCGAGATCTCGACCGAAGGCGTCGATATCATGCTGTGCCTGGACACTTCGGGCAGCATGCAGGCCCTTGATTTCAAGGAAGACGGCAACCGCGTGCCGCGCCTGCAGGTTGTGAAGCGCGTTGTAAACGATTTCATCAAAGGCCGCAAAAACGACCGCATCGGCATGGTAGTGTTCGGGCAGGAGGCCTTCACCCAATGTCCGCTCACGCTTGACTACGGCGTGCTCTTGAGCTTTCTTGAAAAAGTCCAGATCGGCATGGCGGGCGACTCAACGGCAATCGGCTCGGCACTGGCCGTCTGCGTAAAAAGGCTCAAAGACCTTCAATCGAAATCAAAGGTTATTATTCTCCTGACCGATGGACGCCACAATGCCGGCAGCGTAACGCCTCCCACCGCAGCCGATATTGCAAAATCCTTCAGTATCAAAATCTACACTATCGGCGTGGGCACGGAGGGCGAAGCCCCGTTTCTCGTAGATTCTTTCTTCGGCAAGCAGTATGTCTATCAGAAAGTCGATCTGGATGAAGACACGCTCAAGGACGTTGCACATCGCACGGGTGGAAAATATTTCAGGGCAACAAATACGGAAGCCCTTGAAAATATTTACAAGCAAATCGATGCCATGGAAAAAACCGAAGTGAAGCTCAAGGAGTACATGGAATTTGAAGAGCTGTTCGGCTGGTTTCTTATTCCGGGACTTGTGCTGCTGCTTCTTGAAATACTGCTGGCAAACACGCGGCTCAGAAAAATACCCTAAACGGCTGGCAGGCTTGATATGCGTTTTTTGGTTGGGTTAAACCAGGAAAAAACCGTTGGGTTTCGTGGCTCAACCCAACCTTACTCAAATGTAAAAGTAGGGGCTCAAATGTAAACGTAAAGGCTTAAAATTTTAAGCCCCTACAATAGCACAATGATATAAGGGCGTACCCAGCAAATCATAATTACATTGTTTCTCTATGGACTTCGGAAATCTAACATATTTGTTTCTGCTCTGGCTCATACCGGCGCTGGTATTCTTCTTCATGTATTCGTTTATGAAGAAGCAGCGCTGCATTCAGGAATTCTGCGGGCCTGACCTGAGCGGGAAGCTGCTCCCGCAGGTACAGCGGGGCCGCCAGAAACTGAAGGCGCTGCTGGTCATTCTTGCCGTTCTGTTTCTTATCATGGCGCTGGTGCGCCCGCGCTGGGGCTTTCACTGGGAAGATATCAAGCGCACCGGCGTTGATGTCATGGTTGCGGTTGACGTATCAAAGAGCATGCTCGCCCGTGACATAGAGCCCAGCCGCCTTGAGCGCGCCAGGCGCAAGGTGCAGGACCTTGTGAAAATGCTTGAAGGCGACCGCATTGGCCTCATCGCCTTTGCAGGGACCAGTTTCGTGCAGTGCCCGCTCACGCTCGACTACGGCGCGTTCAGCATGTTCCTGGAGTATCTGTCGCCGGACCTGATTCCCGTGCCCGGCACGGCCATCGGCGACGCGGTCAGAAAAGCAGTTGAATCCTTCAGCCGGCAGGAGCGCACTGCAAAAGCGCTCATCCTCATCACGGACGGCGAAGACCATGACAGCAAGCCACTTGAAGCTGCCGAGCTTGCAAAAAAAGAGGGTGTGCGGATATTCACCATCGGCATCGGCAAAGAGGACGAGGGCGCGCCTATCCCCGCAGGCGACGGCTCCGGCGGGTTTATGAAAGACCGGCAGGGCAATATGATCATGAGCAAACTTGATGAAAAAACCCTGCAGAAGATAGCCCTTGAAACAGGCGGCAGCTATGTGCGCTCGGTCACGGGAGATATGGATCTTGAGGCGATATACAAAAATGAAATTAGAAAAAGCATGGAGCAGAAGGAGCTGACTTCAACGCGCAAAAAGCGATGGGAAGAGCGTTTTCAGTGGTTCCTTGCCGCCGCCGTACTCCTGCTGCTTGCCGAGTTCTTTATCCGCGAAAAAAGCGCAGTCAAACATCAGGAACAATAGCCTTTCAGTACAAAAACGGACCACTGAATATACCGGCGGCTTTTGTTAGGTGCTTCTTAAGATATCTTCAAGCTCTTCCCACCGCGCATACACAAGCGGCAGCTCCTGCTCGATCTGTTCATAGCGGGCTGTAACCTGGCCCACGGCAGCACCATCCTGCCGGTAGAGCTCGGGGCTTGCAAGCCGGTCGTGCAGTGACCGGTGCTCGGCTTCGAGCTGCTCGATCAGCGCCGGCAGGGCCTCAAGCTCGCGCTGCTCCTTGAACGTAAGCTTTCGCGGGCCCGGCTGTTTTTCGCGCCGGGGTTTGGCTGCTGTTTTCTCCTGGGGCCCATCCTGCGCCGGCTGCGGCCGCTGCCGCAGCCAGTCGTCATAGCCGCCCACGTATTCG
>JAFGCP010000067.1 GCA_016932595.1 Deltaproteobacteria bacterium | reverse complement strand
GCCATCCGTGTCATAGCACGTGGTCTGCCCCGTGCGCGCCACCTCAGCAGGATATTCAGCCCAGGCAAATGCGGGCGCCAGAAGGGCGACGATAGCCAACATCCTGTAACCTTTTTGTATCTTCATTATTCCACCCCTTAAAGAAAAACCAAAATCGGACTGAGCTAAGACGAAAAAAAGGGCATGCCGATACAGCACGCCCTTCAGTTGCAACCAATGAGCACAGCTTTATTTTGATGGATTGGCATTGAGCCCCCTTCCAGATAAAAATTAATTAATCCTTTAAAGTTTTCATGTCAATGATTTTTCTGTCATGCATCATTTTAGGCATATTGAAATTTCGTTTAAAATATAATAACCTGCACATCATTCCATTTTTGAGGGGGAACATGAAAAAAGCCACCCTTTATCTGACAGCATTACTGCTGCTGGCAACAACCCCAGCCCATGCATGCCAGGGCAAAGTCGTCGGTGTTGCTGACGGCGATACCATCACCGTGATGCATAACGGCCGGGGTGAAAAGATCAGACTATACGGCGTTGATACACCCGAGAAAAAGCAGGACTTCGGCCAGCGGGCCAAGCAGTTCACGTCCGACATGGCGTGCGGCAAAATTGTTGATGTGGAGCCCATCGCTATAGACAGGTACGGCCGGACGGTCGGGATCGTCAGGATTGGGGGTAAGCGCCTGAATGAAGAGCTGTATTCGATTCAGCCGGCAGAAGCTTTATGAGCAGTACGGTTTGTATAAAGCGCCGACGACGGCAGGCTGGACAACTGTGCGCGCCATGCGATGAAGAACATCGGAAAGCCGTGTGCGGGAAAACCGCAAGCACGGTTTGATGAGGGAGGGCTGAGGCCGTAGCATTTGGTATCTCGTAGTAGCCGCCTGCGGCAAGGTGATTTCAAAATACAGAAAAGTCGTCAGCTCTCTACTCTACCCTTATCCCCGTGCATACACGCTTTTCTCAGCGCCGTAGTAAGCGTCATACACATGCTGGAATACGGCATTGGTCTTTTCTTCAAACAGTTCCGGCGTGTATACCTCAGGCAGGCCTTCGTCCAGCAGCTTTTCAATGGTCACCCGCACCTCGGCGCGTGACTGCTGCCGCTTGCGCCAGTCCAGCACCAGCTTGCCGGCTTTCAGGGCAGTCAGCAGCGTCCGGGCCGTAGTTTTCACCTTGTTATGGTCTGTATTGCTCATGTTGATTCGCGGCCTGGTCAGCAGGTCCAAAAGCGCCAGCTCCTCCTCGTTCAACTGCTCGCCCACGCCCCGCTGCTCTTCCTCATTCAGGCTTTGGGCAAAGGCTACCAGCTGCTGAAAAAACTCTTCCGCATTGAGGCTCCCCGCATTGTAGGCGTCGATCATGGCCTGGAATTTTTCAATAAAATCCATGCGAGTCCGGTTCAGCCGTACCATGGCCATGAGCTTTCGCGCCACAGAGCTTTTGAGCCTTTCGTTAAGCGTTTGCCTCCGGCCTGTCTTAAACTTCTGCGCCAGGGCCTCAAAATCTATGCCGCTCAAGTCAATCAGGTTGTCATACCCGGTCCGTTTGTCACGTATGACATACCCTTCCGTGGCGATAGACCGGTCAAGCAGATCACCCACCTGCTGCATCACCTGTGAAATATCGGCTGGCGGCGTCAGGGCCAGTATTTTCTCGGCAATTACATGCACCGGTGACACTTCAGAAGCAAACTCCCGGGCAGCAGGGTCAGGCAGCACGGCCTTGTACAGCCGGTAGACGCCGTTTGCCAGGTCGATATAGCGCCGCTTTACCTCCTCTGCGCCCACCAAAGCATCCACGGCATCATCCAGTAGCCCCACGCGGTCAAAGCCCTCTGCAGCCCGAATATCCTCAAGCCGCACCCCCTGCGCCAGGCACAAATCATTTGTTTCTCGAAGCGCCTGCCGCAATGCCCTCACCAGCGCATCCTTATCCTCCACGGGCTTACCCGCGCCGCCACCGCCCGCGCCGTATATGGCCAGCGCCTTTTCCAGATTCCGGAACACGCCGGCATAATCCACAATCAGGCCGCTCACCTTGCCGGGATACACCCGGTTGGCCCGCGCAATCGTCTGCATCAGCGTATGATTGCGCATGGGCTTGTCGAGATACAGGGTCGAGCAGCTCGGCACGTCAAAGCCGGTCATCCACATGGCGCAGACGAAAACGAGGCGAAAGGGGTCTTCCGGGTTCTTGAACTTTGTTTCCAGGTCCTCGTCAACCATACGCTTGCGGTGCGGCCGTATGTCGAGCCCCTTTTCAGCCATTTCTGCTATTTCGTTTTGCCCCTGGGAAACCACCACGGCCATATCGGTTTGCGTCATCCAGACAATGCGCTCTTCCAACTCTTGCCGCTTTTCCTCCTCAGCGCCTGATCTTTCCACCTGCAGGGCTGCAATCTTGGCCGCCCAGTGCGCTTTTACCTTATCATACATGCGGATAGCGGTGGCCTTGTCGATGCAGATCATCATGGCCTTGCCCTGAAACCCGCGGCCCGTGAAATGCTCCACCACGTCTTTGGCAATAGCCTCCAAGCGGTCTTCCCGGGTGATCAGGTGGTACTCGCGGGCAAATTCACGCTCAAGCTTCTTTTCCTGGGCTTCGTCAAGCTCTGCCTCCTCAAGAAGATTTTCCATGTCTTCGTTGAGGTTGGCATTTACCAGTTGCAGCTCGGGGATGCGGTTTTCATAGTACAGGGGCACCGTGGCGCCGTCTGCCACCGACTGCTGAAAGTCATAGATGCTGACATAATCGCCAAACACCTGCCGGGTCTTTTCTTCGCCCATAATAAGCGGCGTTCCGGTAAAGGCCAGAAATGAGGCATTGGGCAGGGCTGTACGCATGTTCAGGGCCAGGGTGTCGTACTGGCTGCGGTGGGCTTCATCGGTAATCACGATTATGTCGTCGCGGGTGGAAACTTCTTCCGGTATCCGGAATTTGTGTATCAGGGTGAAAATATAGCGGTGGTCTTCAGAGAGCAGTTGCCGCAGGTGCTGGCAGCTTTCGGCCTGGGCGCGGGTTTCCGTCACCACGCCGGCTGAGGCAAAGTTTTTATAAATTTGCCCGTCCAGTTCCTGCCGGTCGGTCACGATCACAAAGGTCCAGTTGCCCGGTATTTTACGAAGCACCTTCTGGGCAAAAAACATCATGGACACACTCTTGCCGCTGCCCTGCGTGTGCCAGAACACGCCCAGCTTTCCCTGCCGCTGCCGGATGTCTGCCAGAGCCTCAAGGGCATTATTGACGCCCAGATACTGATGGTTCTTGGCTGTCAGCTTAATCAGCCCGCCCGGCACTTCCTGGTACAGGCAAAAATTTTCCACCAGGTCCAGAAACCGCGCCGGTTCGCACACGCCCCGCAGCATGGTTTCAAGGGAGACTTGGCCCGCCTCTTCCTCGCTGCCGATTTTTTTCCATTCGGCAAAGTGCTCCCAGCCCGCGCTGATGCTGCCCACCTTGCTCTGGCTGCCGTTTGAGAGTATTATCAGTGCATTGGGCCAGAAAAGCTGCGGTATGGTGTCTTTATAATCGCTCAGGTTGCCGGTAAACGCGGTTTCCAGGCGCCGATGGGCTGCCTTTAGCTCGATAAAAAGAAGGGGCAGGCCATTGACAAACCCCACCAGATCGGCGCGTCTGGTGTGCATTTCACCCGTTACCCAGAACTGTGAGCACAGCAAAAAGTCATTGCCCGCCGGGTTGTCCCAATCTATTACCCGTACCACTTCCACGGTCTCGCCGTCGCCTTCGGGGTCGGGCACCGGCACCCGGACGCCATTTTTCAGAAGGTGATAAACTTCGCGGTTGGCAGCTACTGCGCTCATGCGCGAGCGGTCGCGGCACAGCTCCTCTATTGCCTGGTGGATCGCTTCAACGGCTGCAGTCGGGTTGAGCCGCAGCAGCGCATCCCGCAGCCGCACTTTCAGCACCACCTCGGCCTTGGTCTCGCGGCCCAGGGTGCTCGCGCCGTGGTCAAACTCCCCGTAGGCGTTTACCGCCTCCCAGCCCAGCTCCTGCAGCAGGGCTATGGCCGGCTGTTCAACCAGTGCGTCTTCGGTGTAGCCGCTGGGGCTCATGGGGCGCCTTTTGTTTAATGAACTACCCCGCCGCAAGCAGCGGGGTATCTTTGAGATCGCCACGGCCTTCGGCCTCGCGATGACATATTGGGTTGTCATTGCG
>JAFGCP010000419.1 GCA_016932595.1 Deltaproteobacteria bacterium | reverse complement strand
GCCGCAGACCGGGCACAGGCCGCCGTGCCTGAGCGTCTCCTGCGGCGTGAGCCGCGTATTGCAGGCCCGGTGTCCATCGAGATGGTATTTGCCCTCCTCAGGAAAGAACTCCAGTGTTCCTTTGAAGCTGCACGGGTCTTTATCGCGCAGGCTTTTCATCATGGCCGGATAGGTCATATCGCAGGCAAAGATGTTTGCCTCCCGTGCAAGCTTGGCTGGCGAGTGGGCATCGGAGTTTGACACGAGCACGAACCGGTCAAGAGCAGAGAGCATCCAGTTCATGGCCGGGTCTGATGACAGACCCGTTTCAAGGGCGAAAATCTCAGGCGTTAAATCCTCAAAACATTCGTCGATGGAGTCAAAGCCGCTTGCCGCACCCAGTACGGAGAAATGAGGCGTCCAGATATGGGCAGGTATGAGCACATTGTCGGGTGATGCCGCAAGGGCGAACTCAAGCAGGCGTTTGCAGTCCATGCCTATAATGGGCCTGCCGTCGGAGGTGATATTCGCGCCGATATCCTGCAGCCGCGCATTGAGCCGGCCTGCCCCGGCAAAGTCGGGAGCAAGAATAACGCTATGCACTTTTCGCGTGCGGTCGTTTTTTTTATAGATAGTGCTCACCTCGGCGCTTAAGATAAACCGCACCGGTGCCCGGCATAAATCGGGAATGCCGGCATCAAGAGGCCCGCACAGAGCATCTTTCAATTTATACAGGCCGGGCTCGGCAGGCTCCAGTTTCTCCTGCATCTCGGCAAACCAGCGCGGGTGGGTGAAATCGCCCGTTGCCACCACGGCAAGACCTTTCAGCTGCGCCCAGCGGTACAGCGATTCAAGGTTCATATCTTTGCTTGTGGCACGGGAATAGGCAGAGTGGATATGCAGATCGGCGATGAAGTCCATGGGAGCTCCTGTTGTTCAGCTTTTGTAAAGCCACAGGAGCATAGCAATATGCAGCCCATGCTTCAACTTAAATTATTTGAAAAGCAGCGGATTAATGCTATATAGCACTCAATTGTAGAGCGGAGGGACTTGTATGAAAAAGTTGATGTTTATTGGTGCTGCGCTTGCCGTATGCTGCCTGTGCGTGGCCACAGCTCCTGCCGCAGCCACGGACAATAAAACCACAGCTCCGGTCAGCACGTCGCATGCCATGCTGCCGGGCGTGCTGCCCCTTTTCTACAAGGCCACAGCAGGTCATCTGGTTTTGAAAGACGACAAGGGCGCCCAGACCGCGCGCATTTTCTACATAGCCTATGAAAAACGGGGCCTGTCAGCGGGCACGAGGCCCATAACCTTCGCTTTCAATGGCGGGCCCGGTTCATCGTCGGTGTGGCTGCATCTGGGCGCTCTGGGCCCGAAGCGTGTGGCCCTCAATGACGACGGATCACCGCCGACGCCACCCGCCCGGCTCATCACTAACGACTTTTCCTGGCTTTCATTCACCGACCTTGTATTCATCGACCCGGTGGGCACGGGCTACAGCCGCCCGGTAGAGGAGAAAAACGACAAGCAGTTCTACGACATGAAGGCTGATATCGAGTCGGTCGGGGATTTTATCCGCCTCTATCTCACGCGGGCACAGCGCTGGTCATCACCCCTGTATCTCTGCGGTGAAAGCTATGGCACGACCCGCGCCGTCGGCCTGCTGGGGTATCTCCACGACAAACACGGCATCGACCCGACCGGTATCGTGCTCATCTCGCCAGTGCTTGATTTTTCAACCATCTCTTTTCAGCAGACCAATGATCTAGCCTATGTGCTCGCGCTTCCGACCTATGCTGCCACCGCACGGTTTCATAAAAAAGGCTCATGTGCCTTTCCCGAGCCCGATGACGCGCGCTCCGCAGCAGAGCAGTTTGCCACCAGCGACTATCTCACCGCTCTTGCCGGCGGCAGCGGCCTGAATGCCCGGTCGAAGGAGGAAGTTTCTTCCCGGCTGGCAGGGCTGTGCGGCGTTTCGCTCAACTATGCGCTGCAGAACAACCTGCGCATTGCGCCTTCGCGTTTCCGCAAGGAGCTGCTGCGTGATAATTTTCATATTGTAGGCCGCATGGATGCCCGCCTGACCATGCCCGACACGGACGGGGGCGGCGATACGGCAACAGCTGACCCGTCTCTTGACCGGTACAGCGGTCTTTTTGCTTCAGCAATAAATGATTACCTGCAGCGCTCGCTGAATGTGCGTGATGATCTGCCCTACTGGTTCCTGAACGGCGATGTGGGCAAAGCATGGAACTGGAGGCCGGGCATACAGGGCAGCCAGGGGTATGTGGACGTATCTCAGCAGCTGACCGACGCCATGCATTTGAACCCCAGCCTGCGCGTCTTCATAGCCGCCGGGCTCTATGATCTTGCAACGCCGTATTTTGCAGCCGTTTACACGGTCAATCATCTGGCCCTGGACCGGAGCCTTGCAAAAAATATCGTCCTTCACACCTATCCTGCCGGGCATATGATGTATACCGACCGGGCAACACTGCGGCAGCTCAACCTGGATGCCGCGGCATTTTACAGGAAGCGGTAGTATGCAGCCGCTTCACGACGCCATCATCTGGCTCAATGGCTGGCTCTGGGGCCCGCCCATGCTCGTGCTGCTGTTTGGCACGCACCTGTTTCTCACCTTTCGCTTAAAAATCATTCAGCGCTATCTCTGGGTTGCCATAAAGCTGTCTTTGAGCAGCGACAAGAACAGCCCGGGCGATATAAGCCAGTTCGGCGCGCTTATGACAGCTCTTGCCGCAACCATCGGCACGGGCAATATCGTGGGCGTATCCACCGCCATAGCCCTTGGCGGGCCGGGCGCTGTGCTGTGGTGCTGGCTAACGGGCGTATTCGGCATTGCCACGAAATACAGCGAGGCAGTGCTTGCCGTGCGCTACCGCGTGGAAACCTCCGACGGAACCATGCTGGGCGGCCCTATGTATGCTCTGGAGCGGGGGCTGGGGCAGAAGTGGCTCGCAGTCATCTTCTGCATCTGCACATCCATTGCCGCTTTCGGCATCGGCAATACGGTGCAGGCAAATTCACTGGCATCGATCATGAAGGAAACTTTTGAAGTGCCGCCCTTTTATTCAGGCTCTATTATGGCAGTGCTGGTGGGCCTGGTGCTGCTCGGGGGCGTGCGCTGGATAGCGCTGACCTGCGAGGCGCTGGTGCCGTTTATGGCCCTGTTCTATGTTGCCGGCTGCGGAATACTTCTTTGTATGAACGCACAGCATGTGCTGCCTGCCATTGTGCTGATAGGCAAGTCTGCTTGTACGCCGCAGGCGGCGGGCGGCGGCTTTGCGGGCGCAAGCGTCATGATGGCTGCCCGCTACGGCATAGCCCGCGGCCTGTTTTCCAACGAGTCGGGCCTGGGGTCTGCGCCCATTGTTGCCGCTGCCGCCCGGACGCGCAACCCCGTGCGGCAGGCACTGGTCTCAGCCACCGGAACATTCTGGGATACTGTGGTCGTCTGCGCCATGACAGGCCTTGTCATCGTGAGCAGCATCCTCCGGGACTCTGCGGCCTTTGAAGCCCTGCGCGGCAATGGCGCCCTGTTCACGAAAGCCGCTTTTGCGCAAATTCCTTTTGTTGGGCCGGCGGTGCTGGCGGTGGGCCTGATCACCTTTGTTTTTTCAACTGTACTCGGCTGGTCCTATTACGGCGAGCGCGCCATGGAATATCTCTGCGGCAAGAAGGCTATTGTGCCGTACCGCATCGCCTGGGTCATGGCAGTCTATGCCGGCTCGGTCATGACCATGCCTCTGGTATGGGACCTTGCCGATGCCATGAACGCGCTGATGGCCATTCCCAATCTCGTGGCGCTTATTTTACTCAGCAAAGTAATCGTTGCCGAAACGCAGAAGTATCTCTGGAGCGGCAGGCTTGACGATACAGGAGATTGAAAGGTAGCAGGCGGAGCAGGTATAAAAGCAGCATGTATAAACATCAATGAAAGAAGGGGATGGCATGGCGGAAAACGAACATGAAGATGAAGACAGGGAAATCATCGATGACGAAATGACAGAGGATACCGATATCGTTTTTTTTTCAAATGATGCTGAGGAAATTCTGCGGCTGTGCGACAATGGCGATATTTTTGTTCATGGCCGTCTTGCGGAAAATGATAAGGGCGTGGTCGAAGGGCTGCGCGAATTTTTGAAAAAATCAGGCCATATCGGCTGAACAGGTCTATTGCCGACGCATATCATCTTTTCCCGATCAGGCCCCTGCCGTCAACCCAGGGCAGGCCGAACACCTTCGCGACGGCACGGTTGGTTATTTTTCCTTCGTAGATATTTAACCCGCTCAGCAGACTTTCATTCCTGAAAGCCCCGAGCCCTTCAGCGGCAAGCTGCAGCACATAGGGAAGCGTGGCCCCGGTTATCGCAAGGGTTGATGTGCGCGGGAATATGCCGGGCATATTGGCCACACAGTAGTGCACAACTCCTTCCTCGATATAGGTGGGACGGGCATGCGTGGTTGGCCTGCTGGTTTCAATGCAGCCGCCCTGGTCGATGGCAATATCAACGATAACCGAACCGGGCTCCATTTTTTTTACCACATCGCGCGGCACCAGCCGCGGCGCATGAGCGCCGGGTACATGCACGCAGCCGATAAGCACATCTGCCGCGG
>JAFGCP010000418.1 GCA_016932595.1 Deltaproteobacteria bacterium | reverse complement strand
GCTTCAAAACGCCATTGGCTATCAGTTTAAAAACATAAAGCTTCTGCAGGAGGCCTTAACCCATAAGTCCTATGCCAATGAAATGCAGCTTGAAAACCCATGGGGAAATGAGCGCCTCGAGTTTCTCGGTGATGCGGTTTTGGGGCTCATTGTGAGCCATATTCTTATGGACCGGGCAAAAAACTGCTCTGAAGGCAGGCTTTCGAATATGCGTGCCGCCATAGTCAATGAAGATGTTCTTGCCGGCCTTGCCCGCTCAGTTTGCATCGGTCCTTGCATTTTTTTAAGCAAGGGAGAGCATGAATGCGGCGGCCGTGAAAAAAAATCCATATTGGCCAATGTGTACGAAGCGCTTATAGCTGCCGTTTATTATGACAGCGATTTTCCAACGGCCTTCGGCCTTATCGAAAAGCACTGCGGTGAACTGCTTGAAGAAGTCGTGCAAAAAGGGTATTTCCGCGATTACAAAAGCAGGCTGCAGGAATATGCGCAACGGTCGCTCAATGCCGTTCCGCGATATGTGGTAACAATGGAAGATGGACCTGATCACGGAAAAAATTTTGAGTCTCAGGTCATTATAGGCAATTGCGCTTATGAAAAAGGGCAGGGCGGCAGCAAAAAGGCCTCTGAGCAGGATGCTGCCGAAAAAACACTGACTGCCCTGCTGGGTAGGGAATCATGAAAACAAAGCCGGTTGTAGCTATAGTCGGAAGACCGAATGTCGGCAAATCAACATTGTTTAATACACTTGCGAAAAAAAATATAGCCATTATTGACGATCTTGCAGGCGTTACCAGAGATAGAAATTACGTTGACATACTCTGGGATGACTATTCCTTCACGCTGGTTGATACCGGGGGCTTTGATCCTGATGTGGACGATGAGCTTGCCCTGCTTGTTCAGGAACATGCCCGCCTGGCCGTTGAAGAGGCCGACATTATTATATTTCTCATGGATGGCAAGCAGGGGCTGCTTTATAACGATATAGAAATAACCCGCATACTTCAGAAATCAGGGAAACCTGTCATTTATGCCGTTAACAAGGTTGAAAAAGCAGTCGATGAACAAAACAGCGTAGACTTCTACCGCCTTGGCGTCAAGCAGGTGGTGCCTATTTCGGCAAAAAACCGGCTTGGCATTCAGGATTTAATGACCGCAGTATGCGCCTATGCAGCACCGGGCCGGGAATCTGCTGAGAGCGAAGAGGAGACAATCGTGTCAATTATCGGCAGGCCCAATGTAGGAAAATCATCCCTCGTCAATAAGCTGGTCGGCTATAACAAACACATGGTGAGCAGCATTGCCGGTACGACGCGCGATCCCGTTGACACCATAATCAAATATAATCAAAAGGCCATACGCTTTATCGATACAGCGGGAATTCGTAAAAAGAGCCGCATGAGCTACAGCCTTGAGAAGTATACTGCGCTGCAGGCCCTGCGAAGCATCAACCGTTCATCGATATGTATTTTAATGCTTGATGCAGCTCAGGGCGTTACCACGCAGGATGCAAAGCTGGCGGCTGAAATTTATGACCGCAAGCGCGCCTGCATCATATTGATTAATAAATGGGACCTCATTGAAAAAGAGACTAAAACGCATGAAGCCTATGTGAATACTGTGCGGGCCGGGCTGTCATTCATTGATTTCGCCCCGATCATAACTGCTTCCGCAGCAACGGGGCTGCGTGTCAGGAAGCTGTTTGATCTGATTGAAGTTCTGGGGGCCGGGTATTCCCGCAGGGTCGCTACGAGCGAGGTCAACAGGGGTATTGAGCAGATTTATGATCAGAATCCGCCGCCGCGCGGGCCATCGCACAGAACGCGCATTTATTATGCTTCTCAGGTTGCTACCGCTCCGCCTACGTTTAAAATATTTACCAATCACACGGAGGCGTTTCAGCCTTCCTATCTGCGCTATTTTGAGCGTGCCGTGCGGGAGCGTTTCGGTTTTGAGGGCCTTCCCATACGCATAGAAATTGCGGCCAGGGCAAAAAAAGAAAAGCCGTAGCAGGTGATTTTTAAGCCTGCAACAAATGCATGGCTCATGCTGAAAGCAGTAAAAATTCACTCAGCTGAAACATGGCATAAGATCATTCGTTTCACTCAGGGTAACGGATGGGGGCTTGCAAAAATGCTCTTAGCCGGAGGTTTGCTTTGCATGCGCAATCAGGGCCTGTAATCCAAGCAGGTAGCTCTGTTCCCTGAATCCGGAAATAACCCCGAGGGCGACGCCAGAAATATAGGAGTGCTGCCTGAAATCCTCCCTGCAGTAGATATTTGATAAATGGACTTCAACCACAGGTATTCCTGCCGCAAGGAGCGCATCACGAAGGGCTATGCTGGTATGCGTGTAGGCTCCGGGGTTTATAATAATCCCATCAAAAACATCGATGGCTTTATGCACTGCATCGACGAGCTCTCCCTCGGCATTTGACTGATAAAAGCTTATCTGAACCTGTTCATTTTGGGCGGCATCCTGCAGCAGTCCATTGATGCCGTCAAGGGTCAGGCTGCCGTAATGATCAGGCTCGCGCCTGCCGAGAAGGTTTAAATTGGGGCCATGCAGCACAAGTATGTTCATGATTCCTTCCTCTCAAAGACTGAATTCATTCACCAGCAGTTCGCTGAGCTCCTGAGCTGCTGTCGTTCGTATACACACCGTTCCGATTTCCTTCATGAAAACCATATTTAAGGCATCAGCAGTCTTTTTTTTATCTTTTAAAACAGCATCGACATAGGCCGGGGCTGAAAAACAGGGCAGGGCGGTGGGAAGGCCGATATTCCGGAGCAGCGAGATGAGCCGTTCTGCATCGCTTTTTTTGCACAATCCAAGCCTGCAGGACAGGTGCGCACTGGCTGCCATGCCAATGGCAACAGCTTCTCCATGGGTGTAGCTTGCATATTCGGTCAATGTTTCAATGGCATGACCGATTGTGTGCCCGAAATTAAGAAAAGCGCGTATGCCCTGCTCGGTTTCATCACGTGAGGTTATTAATGCCTTTATACTGCAGCAGGTTGCAATAACGTTTTTAAGCACAGGCATCGAGGCTGCGGCAATACCGGATGTGTTCTGCTCAAGATAGTCGAAAAATTTCGCATCATGAATAATGGCGGATTTGACAACTTCGGCTGCGCCTGACTGCAATTGCCTGGCAGGAAGCGTTTTCAGCACCTGCGGATCAATCAAAACCATCAGTGGCTGATAAAATGCTCCGACAAGGTTTTTACCTTCCGGGAGATTAACGCCTGTTTTGCCGCCGATACTGCTGTCAACCTGCGCAAGCAGCGTTGTGGGGATTTGAATAAAAGTCACACCGCGCATATAGGTGGCAGCGGCAAAGCCTGCCATGTCTCCTATTACGCCGCCGCCCAGGGCTATGAGCAATGATTGACGGTCCAGTCCTGCGGCGAGCATGCCCGAATACAATCGCTGCAGCTGGTCGTGCGTCTTGTATTGCTCGCCGTCGGGAAGCTCTATGACAGCAGTCGTAAAGCCGGCATGTGTCAGCGCTGCGGCCAGCCTGGCGGCATACAGCGGCGCGACAGTCGCATTGGTGACTATGGCGGTGGCTCCCTGCGGGCGCAATCCTGCGATACAGGCACCGGCCTTGTCAAGGAGCTGTTCCTCAATCAAAATATCATAACTTCGCCGGCCGAGATCAACAGTGACAGTATTCATGGCTAAAATTTCACGATATGAGAAGTATAGGCTGAATAATTTTTTTTAATTTCACGCATGCTGTCTCCGCCGAATTTCTCCAGCATGATTGCAGCAAGCTCCATGGCTACCATAGCCTCTCCTATGACCGCAGCCGATGGAACACGGCAGATATCAGAGCGTTCAACAGCGGCTTTAACGGGTTTTTTGGTAATAATATCTACTGAATGCAGCGGGCTGTAGAGTGTTGCAATGGGCTTCATGGCCGCCCTGATTATAAGCGGCTCACCGTTTGATATGCCGCCTTCAATGCCGCCCGCATTGTTGGTTTTTCTAAAAAACCCTCTGTTTGCGGCATGAAATATCTCATCATGGACACAAGATCCGCTTATACGGGCAGATTCAAAGCCAAGGCCTATTTCCACACCCTTAATCGCCTGTATGCTCATGACAGCCTTCGCAAGCCTGCCGTCAAGCCGTGTATCCCACTGAGAGTAGCTACCAAGCCCCACGGGCAGACCCGTTGCCACAACCTCGAAAACGCCTCCTAAAGAGTCGCCTTTCCGCCTGCATGCATCAATTCGCTTTTTTATTTTTATTTCAGTTTCAGGGCAGACACAGCGAAGATCTGATTTTTCAGCCCGGATACATCTTGTTTTCAGATCAAGTGAGGAACAGGGGATGCTGATTCCGCCGATTTCAGTTACATAGCTGTTGATCTGAACGCCGAAGGCTGAAAGAAACAAGCGGCATACTGCGCCGACAGCCACGCGTGTTGTCGTTTCCCGGGCGCTGGCGCGCTCAAGTATAGTGCGAATGTCCTTCTGGTCATATTTCAACGCTCCCGGCAGATCAGCATGCCCGGGCCGGGGCTCAGTTATAGGAATGTCTGAATATTTCCGTGTGCGGACCGCGCTCATTTTCTGCCGCCAGTTTGGCCAGTCAAGATTATGTATAAGCAGTGAAATCGGGGTGCCGAGCGTTTTTGCAAACCGGACACCCGACAGTATTTCAGCCTGATCTTTTTCAATGTCCATGCGTTTGCCGCGGCCATAGCCGATCTGGCGCCGGGCAAGGTCATGATTGATTGCTTCAGCCGTAAGGGTCAACCCTGATGGCATGCCATCAATAACAGCAGTCAGGGCCGGGCCATGGGATTCACCTGCAGTTATAAAGCGCAGCATTTTGATCCTTTATGCTCATAGTTTTCGAGATTTGTAGCACAGAAAAATAAAGAGGGCAAATGTAAATGCAAAGAGGCGCAAGCCTGTTTCACTTGCGCCTCCAGCCTCACCAGAAAGTTCTGGCTACAATCACTGATTTGTATTGATGAAAAAATTTAACGGCGAATTCGTAATGCATGCCGACAGGCCGGGCCGGACAACCCAGACGCGCACTACCCGCAGGGCAAGAACAGGGACCTTTGCGGTTATGTAAACCGGTGACCAGTAGTCAACAGTTGCCTTGACCCATGATGAAGGATCATTTGTGCCGAAATATACGCCGGGTGCAACGCTTGTTGTTGTGCCGTCATAAAGCGTAACCGCTACCGTTGATGTGTCGTCGGGAGCAGGGGTTGTGCCGAAGAATGAACCGATTATATTTACCGTTGAGTCGGTCGTTCCCCAGAAGGGTATGGTGATCAAGGTCTTTGTGCACAATGAGTATACTTTGAAATTAACTTTCCTGACGCTGTCTGTCGTGACAATAACATTCTTTGAAGCAGGAGATACTGTGTTGAACTCAGTTTGTTCGGGTATAACCGTAAACGAACCCGACTCCAGACCAGGGAACGAATATGAGCCGTCAAGGCCAGTTGTAGCTGTATACTCATCTCCGGTTAAATCATTCACAAGAGATACCCCAATGCCGGATTCACCAATCCCGATTAAATTGGTGATTTTTCCGGAAAT
>JAFGCP010000417.1 GCA_016932595.1 Deltaproteobacteria bacterium | reverse complement strand
TTTCCCAAAGTACCTCTGCATACTCCCGGAACTGTCAAACTCTTGGAGTCCCCCAGCAGAGCTGGGGGTTTACCTAATATTAATTATTAAAATAGCAGCTACCGCCTGAAAAATACGGCATGCAAAAAAGCCCGGCTCCTTCACGGAATCGGGCTTTTTAATAGTGCCAGCGCGGACTCGAACCACGGAAACCGGGAGCTTACTATCAAGCTTTAATTGCTCTATGTCAGAATTTTTGTACATTTTTTGAAGAGAGTGACTGGTGTGTGACAAGGCTGGGCTGGCCGTATAAGGGGGTGAGGGGGAACCGGCTAATTTTGTAAAAAATTATAAGGGTCTAACTGCTACATATAGTGGTTGGGCGTGTTTTTTAAAAAGTCAACATTACGTCAGATTGTTGAAATGGCAAAAATTTAACTTTACTGCTGAACCTATACAAAAATATTGCTGATGTGGTTTTTAGGGCGACCAGCCGGTTGCCCTAAAAACTTTATTGATCGGGAATTATGATTTTTTAAATAATTGGTTTTCGATAATAAACGTTCAAAGGGCTGGGCAGCACCCGCCCTTCGAACGTTTCCCCTGCAGCATAAAAATTCCGGATAAGCCGGAATAGCCGGCATTGTTTTGATTGCGAGAGATTATATCTTCGCCTAAAAAAATATGGGGGCCGCCGCTCTGCTTATGAAGACGGCCGCTCAATCACCCATTTGTTGACCATGGCAAAAACGACTTCCCGCTTGATGGGCTTGGCCATATAGTCATCCATGCCCGCATCAAGGCATTTCTGGCTGTCTCCCTTCATTGCATGGGCGGTCATGGCGACAATGGGTATTTTGTCGAACCCAAGCTTTCTGATTTCACGCGTGGCATCCAGACCGGAGAGCTCCGGCATCTGCACATCCATGAAGATAAGGTCGAATGATGCAGCCTGGGCTATGCATAAGGCGACAGCCTCCCTGCCGTTGTTCGCCACGGTTACGCGATAGCCGGCCTTGGTCAGCAGCGTGGTGGCCAGCTTCTGGTTCACAATATTGTCTTCGGCCAGCAGTATCGATACGGCATGCTTGACGTCTTCGCGAACCGAATACTGCGTCATGATCTTCGGCTGTGCGCCGGGCTCATCGCCATTGCCCGTTTTTGTCTTGCTCAGCAGCAGCTCCACCATTTTTAACAGTTTCTGCCGGTGGACGGGTTTGGGCATATAGCCGCTGAACCCGACCGACTGGCACTTGCGCACGCTGCGCACGGACAGGGACGATGACGCGATGAGCGGAAACCCGCCGCCGGGCATTTCCTGAATCCGCTGCGCTATTTCATAGCCGCTGATGCGGGGCATCTGAATATCGAGAATACCCAGGGCAAAAAGGTCGCCGGTTGCCTCTGACCTGCTCACGGCTGCAAAGGCCTCCTCTGCCGTGCTTGCCGTCACCACGCGCATGCCGGCATGTTCAAGCATATGCTGCAGAATTTCGATATTGTTAAAGTTGTCGTCAACCACGAGAGCTTTCTGGTTTTCAAGCGACTCATAGCACAGGCGCGGCGCGTTTGTGCTGGGTGCTTTTTTCATGACCGCCGTGCAGTGAAACGTGCTGCCTTCGCCTGGCATGCTCTCGGCCCAGGCATCGCCGTCAAAAAGGCGGGCGATTCTGCGGCAGATCGACAGCCCGAGCCCCGTGCCGCCGTATCTGCGGGTGGTCGATCCGTCCGCCTGCAGAAAAGGCTCAAAGATTACTTTGAGTTTGTCCGGCGGAATACCGATGCCGGTATCGCGCACCATGGCGTGCAGCTTTACCTCCGAGCCGGTTTCAGTCTCAACATCAAGGGCAAGCTCTATTTCACCCTGCTCGGTGAACTTGGCCGCATTGCTCAGAAGATTTGTCAGAACCTGCTTGAAGCGGTACGGGTCGCCAAGGAGCTTGAACGGCACATGATCGCCTACGCGCAGCAGCACCTCAATCGGCTTGCCGAGCACGCGGGGCCGAAGCAGCTCGCACACATCATAGCAGAGGATTTCAGGGTCGAATTCAATCGACTCGAATTCGAGCACGCCCGACTCTATTTTGGAGAAGTCCAGAATATCGTTGATGAGCGCCAGCAGCGTCTCGCCGCTGCGCTTGATGGTTTCAACAAAATCGCTCTGCTCCGTTGACAGCTTGGTGTCCATGAGCATATCCGCAAAACCGATGACGCCATTCATGGGCGTTCGTATTTCATGGCTCATATTTGCCAGAAATTCGCTTTTTGCAATATTTGCAAGCTCTGCTTCCTCGGCCAGCATGCGGGTTTCTTCCATGGCTTTCTGCAAAGCCCGGTCGGCTATTTTACGCTGCGTAATATCGCGGAAATTACAAATGGACCCGCGGCGCTCACCGTGTTTGTCTTTCAGAATCGCTATGGTTGCCTCGACGGGAACCACCTTGCTGTCTTTGTTGAACAGATAAAAATCATAATTGCTGACCCGGCCCTTTTGAAAAAGCTCATTGGCCCGCTCAACCTGGCTGTTTTGATAGTCTTCCCCGATTTCGACTGTTTCTCCGGTCGTGCTTTCGAAAACGCCGTCAAAGGGCCCCATCTCGATCAGGTGCCTCCCAAGCATCTCTTCGGCGGTACATCCGAGCAGATGCTCCATGGCAGCATTGACCGTTACCACATGGCCGGTAAAATCAGCGATTAAAATAGCATCGCCGGAATTCTCCAGCATGTATTTATAGTTTTCCTCAAGCTCCCACAGCTTTTCGTCATCGGCTTTATCCAGTGTTGGAGCGGCATCTATCTTTTTGCCCGCCAGAGGCTCGATCATGCCGATTGCCATGGTTACTGAGCCTGCCTCGTCACGAATCATCGCAGAGCGCAGGCGAAGAGGCACAAGCTCGCCCTGTTTATTGACGAGCGACATTTCAATAGGGCTCTGCTCCGCACGCTGAAAATGGTGCAGCCTGATGGCATAGGTAACCTTTTGGACCCGGTCTTCTTTGTGGACAATATGAATAAAATTTTTATCAGCAAGGTCTTCCTCCGTGTAGCCGAGAATAGCGGTAAATGCAGGATTGATGCGCAGAAAAATCCCCTCAGGATTGATGAAAAACATGCCCTCAAAAGAATTCTGGAGGATTTGATCGCAATACTGCCGCACGTTTGGATCACTCGGTGTGGTCATAGTCCAGTTTCACCTGTTTAAATTGTTTGAACGAAAACGGGTGCTAATAATAAATCTATACTATTTTAACGCGAACCTCTGATTTTTCAAAACAATAATTAATTAAAGTCAGGGTATTTTTTTGTTGCCATTACATACATTGTATTTTATGCTTTAGACATACTTATTTTTTATATATAGGTATTAAAAATTATGGCTGAAAAAAGAAAAATCAAACGGACCTTAAAACGGCTTAAGCTGAGATACGGCGTCAGCCGTGCGTCAACTCTGGCCTTCACGGAAGATGTCTCGGAAACAGGCGTATTTGTCAGAACGGTAAATGTCATGGGTCCGGGTGTCATTATGCAGGTTGAGCTCTGTATGCCGGACAATGTGCCCGTAACTTTTGAGGCCAGAGTGGTCTGGAGCAGACGTGTGCCGGGAAGCCTTATTCATCTGTCAAAAGGCGGCATGGGCCTGGTGATCACAAAATTTTTATCCGGCGAGGAAAAATATCTCGATTTCTGCCGCAGCGTGGTTGGCAAACAACAGCAAATTCCAGGGCTTGCCCCCGCTCCTCCTACTGTTTCCCCGGATAAGCAGCCTTAGCGGTTGCATTGTCGGCGGATGAAGCCCCTTCCTTTAAGCCTTCGCAGGACGGAGAAATAGTCTCTGTTTCAGATTTTTCAACAATAAAAACCTGTTGCTGAGACCCCGGCTTTACATAGTGCTGAAAGGCGTTTTTATCCGCGCCCACAAAAAGCACTTCCCTGGTGCCATTATCCAATACGGCGGTAATGGTACGCAGGGGCTTATCGAGTCCGGCCTCTTTAGGGCTCCCATCAATGAAGTCCGCCGCTTTAAGGGCTGCAAAGCTCTGGAGTGCTTTTGTCACGGCGCTTTTTCCTGCGGAGAAAGCCTTGCCATCGCAGACAGCCTGCCAGGATCCCGCGGCATCTTTTTTGAGCTGCAGGTTCCTGTCGCCGGCTACAGTGTACTGTGCAATCCTGTCTGCGTTGAGCCTCCAGATTTTTTTCTCGCGCCAGTCTTTGATCTCCCGGTCCGCCGTATTTTTCAAAATTCCGGGCACAAGATACACGGTCCCGGCGTCTTTGGCGCGCACATAGGTGCTGAAAATATCCGGGCCGTTTTTGCCCAGCAGAACATGGGCGGAAACTTTCTGACCGGCATCCTCAATTTTTACAGCAACCGCTTTCCCGTCCGAAATATCGAAGGATTCAAAATTTTTCGGGTTTCTGGATGCCACCGTCGCAGACTTCAGTGTGCCGATCTGGTCAAGCAGAGAGTTCACCGCAGCCGTATCTGCGCCAAAGGTTCTATCTCCGGCTGTGATATACCAGGAGCCGCCATGTTTTTTTAGTACTACAGCAGCCTTGCCCGGAGCTGTGATCGTTATTGCCGCAGCCCGGGACGCGTCGAAACCCGCAGTGAGGGGCAACTCGATTTTCCGCCCTTTTTTAGCCGCCCGCTGCTCCGAGCTGAAATACAGGGCCCCAAGGGCCGCAAGCACTATGGCAAAAAAAAGCATTTTTTTACCGTTCATCTCAACTCCTTGACAGCAAGCCGCTTGCGCCGCCTGCGGATATACGCATGCACAATGCCGAAAACAGCTACGAGCACGGGCACCGCACACATATTGAGCAGCCGCACGGCAGCCTTCAGATTGTCCGACATAACATACAGTGTACTGTCGCCCGATTCCCGGGCCCTGATACCCATAAGCCTGTCGTCAGCCGTACACCAGTCTACCGCATTCAAAAAGAAAGCCCGGTTGCCGTCAAACTGGGTTATAAAATTGTCGGTTATGAACCGGGAATTGCCCGTCACAATAATTCTCGTTTCAGGGCTTTTTTGTATAAACGCCGGTGGCTCAGCCTTTTTTTCCGCGCCCTTGGGCGCGGAAGGCTCTTCAATCGCAGCATCCTTGTCGGGAGCAGGCACGGGTTTGCCGTCGAAATAGCTCGAGAAAGAGCCGCTCATGGCAAGAGCCAGCACATGCTGCGCCGTCTGGTTTTCAGGAGCGGAAAAATCCTGCCTGGGGCTGAGATCGAAATAGCCCTTCATGGTCCAGGAGGAGGGGCTGCTCCGGGCCAGCACCGAAACGGTCCTGCTGCCGGTCTTCTCCTGCAGGAGCTCAAGAGGGCTTGCCCAGGGCAGGACCATGGCTTCAATACCGCTCACAATGGGGTTATCGGTCTGCGTGCTTTGCCGGACCACCCGCACCCAGAACGGATAGGGCAGCAGAACATCATACGGCCCGCTTCTGAACGAGGCGTTTTCGCTCAGCTGATCAAGCACCAGTTCGGGTGCCACCCTGACGCCGTAATGCTCAAGCAGTTTCAGCACCGGCGATTCGCTCGGCGCGCCCTGCATGCCGCGCTCCTGAATATCTATGGAATCAACAAGAAAAACAGCCTTGCCGCCTGCCATGAGGTACTGATCGATGGCAAAAAGCTCCCGCTCGGTGAGCTGCTTTGGCGATGCCACCACCAGCACGGCAACCTCTGCCGGTATTGTCTGGTTGCCTGCTGTAGAAACAGTGCGGGTGTAATACTGCTCGCGCAGCTCATTGTTCACGGTTCCCAGCTCTCTGTCCAGCCCCGGCTCACCGTGGCCGCTTAAAAAACCGATTGTTTTAACCTCTTTCTTCAGTACGCGCAGTATTTTCCCCGTGAGCTCGTATTCAAGGGACGCCACATCTGTAAGGGCCGGTATAACCTCCTTGCTGTCGCCGTAGAATACGGCAAGGCCCATATACACAGTGGTGACAGCGGCCTGGTCCTTTTCTACAATATTGAGCTGAAGCTGCGGTATGCCCATGAACTGGAGCTTTTGCTGCACCGGCGGATCATCTGCCGGGTCGATATATTCGATGTCAAGGTTGCCGTTTGCGCAGATGCGGTACTCCTCCAGCATATCCTTTACCTGGTCGACAAGCGGCGCCATATAGGGCGGCAGCCTGCGGGAAAGGTAAACCTTGATATTGACAATATCGTCCAGCTCTCCGACGGCTTTTTTTGTCGCCTCCGAAACGGTGTATTTTTTTGTCGCCGTAAGATCAACTCTGAAAAAATGCCGGTAGGAGAGGGCGTTAATACATATGAGAATGCCGGCCGCGAGCACGGCAAGCACAAAAAAGTTTGTTCCCCTGGCCAGTTTTTTGAAGCCTGTGCTTTTCATAGCCCTATTTTCTGCTTTCAATGGTCATCTGGTTTAAAAAAAGGAAAAATCCGATCATGGAGATATAGTAGACAATATCCCGCGAATCAATCACGCCGCGGCCGATGCTCTGAAAATGCGCACCCAGCCCAAGGTAGGAAAAAACAGGCCCCCATGAAGACGGAATGCTGTAGAGCATCATGTTCTCTCCCGCAATCAGGAAGGCAAAGCCGATGACAATGGCGATGATGAAGGCTACAATTTGATTTTCCGTTATGCCCGATGCGAAAAGCCCGATGGACAGGCAGGTGCCGCCCAGCAGGCAGGCGCCTGCATAGCCTCCCCAGATCGGCCCCGGATCAGGGTCTCCGAGCAGCGCCACGGTGAGCACCAGCGGCAGAGTCAGGGCGAGGTTCAGCGCAAGGAAAGCAAATGCCGAGAGAAATTTGCCCAGCACGACCTCATAGTCGCGCACCGGAAGCGTCATGAGCATCTCAATGGTGCCGAGCTTTTTTTCCTCGGCCCATGAGCGCATGGTGATGGCAGGGGCAAGAAACAGAAACAGCCAGGGTAGCAGGCCGAAAAAAGGCCTGAGGCTTGCCTGATTGGTCAAAAAAAACGTTTTGAAAAAAAGCCAGTTTGTCACAGCCAGAAAAGCGATGATAAAGATATAGGCGACCGGCGAGCTGAAATAATTTTTGAACTCTTTCCAGAAAAGAGCGCGTATGTTTTTCATGATGCCTCCCGCATGGTCAGGTCAAGGAATACATCTTCAAGGTTGATGCTTTTGCGGTAGAGCTCCGCAAGGCTCCAGCCGCCGGCTGCCACGGCGAAAAATATTTTTTCGCTGACGGCATCAGCCTCGCGCGACAGCAGTTCAAAACGCTGCAGGCCGCCGTCTTCGCCGAGATGCCTGACTTCGTCAACAGCTTCAATAGCCGCCAGCGCCGCTTCAACGGAGTCGCGGGGGCCCCGGATGGCGGTCACAATCGCCTGCCCGCCGCTTGACAGGGCCGAGAGCTCTTCAGGCGTGCCGCTGCCGACGATGGCGCCCCTGTTGAGTATGAGCACGCGGTCGCAGGTTGCGGCGACTTCCGGCAATATATGGGAGCTTAAAATGATCGTCTTTTCGCGTCCGATATTTTTTATGAGATGCCTGATTTCGATAATCTGGTGCGGATCCAGGCCGATGGTCGGCTCATCCAGGATAAGCACGTCCGGGTCATGGATAAGCGCCTGCGCCAGGCCGAGGCGCTGGCGATAGCCTTTTGAAAGCTCTCCCACATCTTTTGCCGCCATGGATGCCAGGCCGCAGATGTCGACCACATGCCTGAGGCGCTCCCGCATCCTGCCGCCGGCAATGCCGCGCAGGGAGGCAATAAATGTGAGGTACTCGATTATGCCCATGTCAAGGTACAGCGGATTATTTTCGGGCAGATACCCGATGCGCTTTTTGACCTCAAGGGGATGGTCCGTGATGTCAAAGCCGGCGATGCGCGCCGTGCCTGCATCGGGCGATATATAGCAGGTGAGCATGCGCATGGTTGTTGATTTGCCCGCGCCGTTGGGGCCCAGGAATCCAATGACCTCGCCTTTCTCAACCCGGAACGATAGGTCCTGCACGGCTCGTGTAGCCCCGTAGCTTTTGGAAAGGTGTTCGACATCAATCATAGATACAACCTCTAGTCCCTGTACATAAGTATCTGGCATGCAAAATTATACGGTGCTGTGCCGGATAATTTAAATAAAAAATGGTAGTGAAGCGCCCGCTGGTTGTCAAGCAAATTTTAAAAAAAAAGGCGGTCGCGCCTTGTTTCTCTTTGTTGCCTGCGGGATGCGTTTTTGAATGTTCCCCACTAGCAGGCGGTGACTTCATCCGGGAAATATGGCATAGTTAATGTTTAATTAGGAGGCTCTATGAAGCTTGTGACTGCCGCAGCAGCCTGCCTGCTGCTGTTTTTGTGCCCGGCGGCATGGTGTTTTGAT
>JAFGCP010000416.1 GCA_016932595.1 Deltaproteobacteria bacterium | reverse complement strand
GCACCAGAAATCCATGCAGCCCGGGCGGTCGGCAATGCCGATTTTCTCCAGACCCGGATGACCGTGGCTGTCGAAAACCTTAAACGGCTTGGTCATCATGATTTTTTCGATGGTTCCCAGTTCATCAGACATTGTACTCTCCTTTCATGCGAGAAAGTTGGTTGGAGTGTTATATTCTTAGAGAACTTTTGTCATCTCAGCCAGCTGCATCGGATTCACCACATCGGGCGAAGTCGCATAGGGCGGATTGGAAATATTGTTCGGGTCGAATTCCCTTTTCATCGCCTTAACCAGCATATGCACGTTGAAGAACTGCGGTCCCAGAAGGTCATAGGCCGGCCCCAGAAGGCATACGGTTGCTCCTGCGCTCTTGTTGTTAAGCATGCCCTGGAGGGATCCGAACAGCAGCTGAATCGCCTGAGCTGCTTTTTCGGGTTCCTGTTCCGGCCACAGGTCTGTTGTCATGAGGGCGCCATAACCTTTTTCAGTCGGGCTGATCCAGCCTCCGTAGAAGCTGATCGGGAGCAGGTCTTTGCCCTTGCCCAGCTCGACAAGCTCTTTGCGCTGCTGGCGGTTGGCCCGCAGTATTTCATCGGTGACCGCATCGATAGAGTCAAGGCAAGCCGTTCCCTGATGGAAGCAGTCGCTGGGGCGCGATAAACGCATTGAGTGGCCGGTGCGGATCCAGTCATTGGTTATGCGCATCCAGGAAATGTAGCGTTCGCGGTCCATGGGATCCTTTGAATCCTCTCCCAAGAAGGAGCCGCCCATCTTCTCGACGATTGCTTTAAGAACCTTTTCTTCATAGTCCAGCTGATCGACAGAGGTAAGCGAGGAAAGCGCGACGATATTATAGCCCCGTGGAAAAAATTCCGAATTGGCTCCCTTATGGAATTCCTCTTTGCTGCGGGCGGCCCAGGACATCATGAACTGCTTGGCATTGTGCTGCACGACGATTGCCAGCTCGGCCCGAGCTATTTCATAGTGCAGGTCGCAGGACCAGCGGAGCTGCTCTTCCTCGAATTTCGGGTATTCTTTTATTTTTTCGGGCACATCGATCATGTACCAGCGTATTTTGTCTTTCGGAAAATGTGACTCCTTTTCAACGGCATTGCCATTGGTCGGAAAAACCGAAGGGCCTGGCCAGGGGAACAGGCGCGTGGAGATTTTGGTCACCATGCCCATGCCGCCGGCATGACCGAACTGTGCGCCGCGGAAAAAGCCGCGCAGATCGGGACCGGGGCCATCATTCCAAATCCAGTCCTCTTCAGGACCCTGCTGGGAAATTGAGCCGCTTCTGAGTATTTCGCCGTTAGGCAGCACAACTTCAAAGGACAGCAGCTGGTTTGCGCCGAGCGCTGACAGCCAGGAATTGCCGTACGCTCCATGCCACTGGATATTGGCAAGAGCTGAAATTTGCGCACCGGCGGGCGGCGAGGGCGCCATGCAGCCGACTTTCATTGCCTCTGCCTGAAGCGCTGCGAAGCAGACATAGGGTTCAATGACGGCATACATGTTGAGTGGATCTACCTTCAGTACCTTATCCATACGCTTGGGATCAATAATGCAGATGGGTTTGCCGATCATGCGCTGCGTCGGGTTGGGAAACGCCGCATTGATCATTCCCGAGCCGCGGGGAATGACGATGAATCCGTAACGATTGGCAAGTTTGTAAATGGACTGTACTTCCTCGGTTGAGGACGGCAGCACGATGCAGTCCGGACGCATGGATGTCTTCATTTCATTGCGCTGAATACAACCGTCAGCGGTCCATTGGACGCGGGAATAGGCCTGGCACAGTACTCTATCGGTGGAGGCGTTTTCTTCGCCGACCACGTCCTGTAATGCTTTGAGTGCTATTTCTGAAAAAGCCATTGTTTTCTCCTATAGTAAGTAGGTTATCTGCCAATAGTTTTAAACCGAATGCTACAGCCCCATTCTTCCGGGATTAAGCGTGCAGTTGGGATCAAGAATTTTCTTGATCTTTTTGATAGTCGTATAGGCATAGCCTGAACGGGCGAACACCATATCCGACCAGTCATAGTAGGGGCGATAGAAGAAAGCTCCGGCATTCATAATCGCTTCGGCCGCCTTCTTGTGGAACTGCTTGATGTCGGCAAGCTCTGCGCTACCCGGATCGCAGGGGATATGGAATTCAACATGGCAGACGCGGCAACGCTGGCGCGGCTGAACGTAGAGGCCGAGCGTCCGGGTATCAATGCCGAACTCGCTGGCAATCTGGTTGAAAATTTTCCAGTAGGCGGGCACTTTGTCAAGGCCGCCTTGAAAAACTATTTCAAGGCAGGCGCCGGCATAGCGGTCTTTCCAGTATACATCGCCTTCCCAGGGGCTGGTGAGCATGCTTTCAAAGCGCTTGTTAGCATCAGGAACACCGGCAAGCCCGTTGGCAACCGGGAACTGGTACTGATCGGCAATTTCATTGACCGCTTTTTCTTCAAAGGCGATTCTTTCTTCGGGGAAAAACTGGCCCCCCCAGAGGTTCAGCACGATGCAGTAGGGGGGTATTTTTTTTGCAAGATTTGCTATTTCCCTGTCATCATCGGCAAGAATGGCGGCCACATTGTAGTTGTTGAGCACAAAGCATTCATGGCCGATTTCACGGTGCTGTATGGTATACAGGGGCTTTACCAGGTCCTCGATAGTGTTAAAGGTAAGGATGGCGACTTTCTGCTGCAGAGCTTTATGGAAAATTTTAACGTTCATGAGGGTATGAACGCCGAAGGTTCCCTGATTACCGGTCATAAGGCGCCACCAGTCAATGCCGGGGCCGCCGATGGAGCACAGGTCAGAGGATGTTTTATCGGGAATATCCTCTGCGGGCATGGCATCAACGGACATGGCGCCCGAGCGCATAAGCTCTCCGGTGCCCCATACCCATTCCATGGTTCTGACCGGCTCATCGCATTCGGTCTTGCAGGTGAGAACGGGTTCGCGCTCAAGCACGCTTGTTATAACCGATTTATCCTTGCGGGGAAGCAGCGTATTGAGGGGCTGCATGCCTTTTTTTGCCAGTTCATCGCGCAATTCGCCAAAGGTAACGCCTGCTTCCAGCAGCGCCCAGCGGTTGCGGGTATCGATGCGCGGTATGCGCTTCATGTTCGAAAGGTCAACAATGATGCCGCCCTCCAGAGGAATCGCTGTGCCGTAGGTGCCGGTCCCGGAGCTGCGGGGAACTACAGGTATGCTGTTTTCATTGGCGATTTTCAGGACGCCCATGAGCTGCTCGCGGTTCAGAACTCTGACCACCATGTCGGGCATGCGTGCAGGCATAAGGCTCGTATCTTTTGAGTACTGCTTCAAGGTGTCGATGTCGGTGCTGACATTCTGCGCCCCAACAACGCCTGCTACGGCATCGATGATGCTCTTTAACGATGTTGCTGCTGTGCTCATATAGCTTCTCCAGATGTAATTAAATAACTTTTGGTTTTTGCCGAACGTAATAAATTATTATCTATAATAAAAGGGTCAAAAGCAATACTTCTTTTTTTTGTTCAATGTTTGTTTTTGAAGTTTGCGTATAGTGAAAAATACCGGGTTACCGACCCTTTAATGGGTTCTTTCAGGATAAGTTCTTATGGTGAGGCTGACTCTTGCTTTACAACTATATGACGTAGTATTTTGAAAGCCGGCACCGTCGCACTAAAGCCATTAGTTCTCATAATTTATGCATAGCTTTTTCATAAAAAGATTACCCAAACTTTAATTCAATGTCAAGGGGAATCTTTAGCCTGCTAAGTAGTTTATGGCAATAGTCAGATATTGCTGAAAATCAAAGGCAGGTTTTGTACTTGAATAAAAAAATTGAGGATTTAAAAGGAAGGGTTGTTGCTGTTTACAGAGCTTAAAAATAAATAAATATTTTTATTGCGTACCACGCTCCACATGAAAAATCTTTTTTGTTTCATGTGCAAACATGCCTTCAAGACATTTTCTGCTGAAACGCCATTGGCCCCCTACTTTTATTCCAGGAATCTCACCTTCGCCAACAAGCCGGTACAGCGTCCGTTCTTTAATTTGAAGGTACTTTGCCGCACTTCTGATGTCCATTATTTCGTCGGGCATCCTGAATCTCCTTGAAACATTCATTATCCGTCTGCATGTAATGCTATTTTTGCTGCCGACAGAGTTTAACACTAATTGAAAGAAAAGCGCACTTAATGCCTTATTGTATTTTGTGCCTTTACAGGTCTTGTACGTGACAATGATTGTATCGGTTATGCCTCAAACAAACTTTACACCTTTTTTGGTAATATGCAGAAACATAAATTTAAAAATAAAAGTATATATTTTATGTAAAAAAAATTTTTTCTTATTGTTCAAGTACGGTTAAAATTTAAAATTTTATTATTTTAACATCAATTTCTGACAAAAAAGTTAATATATTTTTTTCAATTTCTCTATTTGTCAATAAAAAATCTCCATAGTTAGTATGAAGCAAAAAACCCGGTATGCTGAGCT
>JAFGCP010000415.1 GCA_016932595.1 Deltaproteobacteria bacterium | reverse complement strand
TAAATTATTATATTGCTATTAAATAACGCCTTGAGCAGCCCCATCCCTTCTTTCTGGCATATAACAGACCGCCTTTTTTTAACTTCCGACTGCTGCAATGTAAGGTTAATGTGATTTAAGGAAGCTCAAGCAGAAGCAGGTAGGCACCAAAATTCTAGTAGAGAGAGCGAAACTGCTGTAGATTTTTCCCTTTCAGGATGCACAATGATTTCCCGATAGGGTCCTTTGCCGGTTTTTTCCACAACGAACCGGAACTCGCCTTTCCAGTCGGGATCATCGGGATGATGGCCTAAAATGAGTCGATAGTTCGTAGGGCGGGTGTCAACCCGCCATTTCTCGTATTTTGAATTCGGCGGGTTAGCACCCGCCCTATACAGGCTGGGGCAAGATCAAGCGGTCCCCGGTTATGCCCTAATAGGAAAACCTGTTCCTGTTTTGATTGTCAATGCGACAAAAAATATTTTGAGATGAAATCGGATGGTTTGATTATCGGAATCGCATGAATTGATTTGAGTGTTAAAAGATCATCATCTCCGCTGACTATAAAAGCCACATCTCCCGAAACCGCACATTCCAAAAACTTGTCATCATCAGGATCTCTGGAAATGGCAAGAGATATCTGCTTTTCAATGATCGTCATGTTTGTCGTAAGTAGATCAATCCACTGAGTCATCAGTTCGGCTTGTTTTTTGCCTACAAAACTGATAACCCGCACATATTCATTCAGGATATCCGGCGTTGCAATAATTTCTATGTCATCAGATATCCAATGTTCCAATATCCTGAAAGGGATACCGCCCCAAAATATTCCTGAAACCAACACATTGGTATCAAGAACGATTTTCACGACGAACCTTTTTTACCGCTTTTACGACATCTTCCTTCTGTAGTCCATTCTCACGTGCATATTTTCTACTCGCCGCAATGAGTGCACGGAATTTATCTATTTTCGGCTTCTCTACCGGACGAAGAAGAATGTTTTCCCCATCGGATATAATAGCAAATTTATCTCCCGCAGATATTTTCAGATCATTACGAATGGAACTTGGGATAACAATCTGCCCCTTTGAAGAAAGGCTGGTAATTTCGACTGCACTCATTATTGACCTCCTGATAAGTAAGAATTTCTTACATAAGTATAGCCTGCGAGCTGATTTCAGTCAATGGATTTTGAAACAATAGGTGACTGTCCCAATTCCCGTTCAATTTGCTGCAGGCTCTTTATACCGGAAATATTCTTGAGAACCTGCCCCTGCGAACCCTTTTCGTACTGATCTTCAATCATTCCCGATGTATCGTATCGGCCGCTTTTCTTCATTTTACAAACCAGGTTTATTATGTATGTTGTACTTCCTGAAACCTAATCACGTGTAGTCCGCAATCAAAAGGCTGTAGGAATTTAGACCGTAGATTGTTTGAATTTTTCACTCCGCAATCCGCATTTGTTTATCCCCTGAACTCTGCTTCTCTATCTCCAATCACCGATCATGACAAAGGGAGCCCAGGAGAAGGGATGGCTGTATTCGGGCATGGCTTTGAGGGAAAGCTGGGCCTGGCGCAATTGTTCCTGGTGTTTGTACAATTTGTCCACAACATCCCGCTATTTAAATTCCACTGGTCAGCAAAGGGCGCTGTTGTCCCCTTTAGCCTGTCTTCTTTATTTCAAATCCTCCGCGATGGTGGCGAACTGCTCAAGGGCTGCTTCGAGATCAGCGGCTATGTCTGCGGCAATTATGTCGGGGGCCGGGAGATTGGCACTGTCTTCAAGGGCGTCGTCTTTGAGCCAGAAGATGTCAAGGTTTGCCTTGTCGCGCTTGGTGAGCTCTTCATAGGTGAAGCTTTTGAACCGCTCGGATTCTTTGCGGTTGTGGCGGTTCTTGGGGTGGTAGCATTTTACAAAATCGTCAAGATCGCTGCGCTTGAGGGTATTCTCTTTCAAAGTAAAGTGCATGTTCGTGCGCAGGTCATAAATCCAGAGCCTTTCGGTCCAGGGTTTTTCCTGAGCAGGCTTGCGGTCGAAGAAGAGCACGTTTGCCTTCACGCCCTGGGCGTAGAAAATGCCGGTTGGCAGGCGCAGCAGCGTATGCACGTCTGCCTGCTTCAACAGCTCCCGCCGGATTGTTTCCCCAGCACCTCCTTCAAACAGCACATTATCAGGCAGCACCACGGCGGCCCGGCCATGCTGCTTTAAAATCGTAAAAATATGCTGCAGAAAGTTGAGCTGTTTATTGCTCGTGCTGGCCCAGAAATCATCGCGGTTGATGACAAGCGACTCTTTTGTCTGCTCGCCCGCACCGTTCATTATCGTTACGCTGCTTTTTTTGCCGAAGGGCGGATTGGCAAGCACCATGTCGTATTCGCCGTGCTTGGCAGCAAGGGCGTCTTTGGTAACTACAGGCACATCGTCATCCGTGTCGCCGCCGATGCCGTGGAGCAACATGTTCATGGCGCACAGGCGCGTAACGCTGTCTACCAGTTCAATTCCCTGAAACGTGCCGCTCTTGAGCGCCCTCTTTTGCGTCTTGTCGAGCTGAAAATGTTTGGAATCTGCAAGATAGGTATATGCTGCAAGCAAAAACCCGCCGGTGCCGCAGGCTGGGTCGCAAATCGTCTGGCCCGGTTGCGGAGCCATCACCTCTACCATTGCTGCAATAAGCGCGCGGGGTGTAAAGTACTGACCTGCCCCGCCTTTTACGTCGGCAGCGTTTTTCTCTAATAATCCTTCGTAGGCATCGCCCTTCACATCGGCATCAATGCTTGTCCACTGCTCTTTGTCGATCAGGTCAACCACCAGCCGCCGCAGCTTTGCCGGGTCCTGTATCTTATTCTGCGCCTTGCGGAAGATGATGCCCAGCATCCCCGGCCGCTTGCCCAACTCTTCCAGCGTGTGGCGATAATGGGTTTCAAGATCATCGCCGTCGAGCTTTACCAGCACATCCCACCCAAAGCCCTTGGGCACAGCAGATTGCTTCTTAAATGGCGGCCTGCTCTGCTCATCAGCCATCTTGAGAAACAGCAGAAACGTGAGCTGTTCCACATAATCGCCATACGACAGCCCGTCATCCCGCAGGATGTTGCAGTAATTCCAGAGTTTTTGTACCAGTTGCTGAGGATTGGTCATGGTTTTTTTGCCTTTTTATTCTTCGGCGTCTTTGGTGCTTTCAATTTTTTCACCTCTCTATCAAAATCTGAAATATAGCTCCTGTCCTGTTCGATGCGAAAGACCTCATATGATTTTTCAGCCAGGGCTAAAGCAACCTCACGGGATACTTTGCCTTTGTTTTGGAGAACATCGAGTTCATTAAACTGTAAAAATGCGTTAAGTTTTTCTTCCCAGTCACGCATTTTCATCAGCCGCCCTCGGCTTGCCTGAAGCTCAGCATAGTCAAGGTACATGTCCACAATGTGATTTAGCGATTTCAGCTCCTCTTTCTGTAAATAATTCTTTGCAATACCCACATCCGATTTCATGATTTTACCGGCTGGCGCTTTCCGCCATGTCGTTAACCCCATATGTGGCCTGGTCTTGTCGGCCCTTTGGGCAATAACTTCCGCAGCGGTTTTTCCGGTAATGGCAAAATGCATCTTGTTCTGTACTGTGGCAAAAAACTTTTCCGCTTCAGCGGTGCTGGGCGAATAATCAACAGCGGTGGCATAAATATCAGTAATTTTCTGATATACCATCCGTTCGCTGGCCCGTATTTCACGAATTTCTTCCAGAAGCTCTTCGAAATAGCGGGCATCAAACCGTGTGCCATATTTGAACCGGTCGCTGTCTATGGCAAAACCTTTAAGAATATAATTTTTGAGCTTATCGGTCGCCCAAGTTCGAAACTGCGTGCCACGAACTGAATTAACGCGATACCCCACCGCAATAATCGCCTCAAGGCTATAGAACCGGACACGACGGGTCACTTCCCGGCCCCCCTCATTTTGAACTACCGAGAAATCCTCGGCAGTTGACCCCTCATCCAGTTCTTTTTCATTATAGATATTGCGCAGATGAAGAGAGATATTGTCAGGCGAGCATTCAAAAAGTGATGCCATGAGTTTTTGCGACAGCCACAGATTCTCTTGCTCAAAGCGCACCTCAACCCGCACCCTGCCATCTTCGGTTTCGTATATGGTAACCTGATTGCTTGTTGGTTTCATGATATCGGCCATGGTGTATTATTCTTCCGTAGCTACGCTTACAACAGCCCGTCATCCCGCAGGATATTGCAGTAATTCCAGAGTTTTTGTACCAGTTGCTGTGGATTGGTCATTTTTTATCGCTGTCTTTTCTGTGTTCTTATTCTGTAAAGGCGCTCGGTAAAGCCGCCCTCGTTTTCAAAAGCGCTTGCCTGAGCGGCAAGCTGGCGATCAAGCAGATAACAGCACAAGTTTAAAAGCGAAAGCGCACCATTTGCCACAAAAACAGAGGATGGCACCGACCGACACGGACGATCACTGACTGCCACAGGTGCATTTACTTCGTTTTTGCTTTTAGTGTCCGTCCGTGTTTGTCTGTGTGTGTCCGTGTTCTTTTTTTCTTCCTCCACCCAGGCGCGCACGTCATCAAGGGTGGCGCAGCGCTTTTTCTTAAAGCGCTCAAGCGCGGGGTGCTGTGGTTCCCACAGAGGCAGCTCCCGCTGCCGCAAAAAATCTTCATAGTCCAAGCGCAATTCTTCAAGGCTTGCGCGGGCAACATTTGTAAGCTTCAATTCGGTTTTTTTAGAAGTGCCGGAAGCCTGGCTACCCTCGGCAATATTCTGCACCCCGCTTCGCGCGGCCTGAACCATCTGGTCATGCGTGCGCGAACGATTTTCAATATAGCGGTTGCAAAACCTCACCGTAACATCATACACAAGCTGGGCTATCTGAAAACTTTTCAGCTTTCGGTAGGCTCCATGCTTGGGGATAAGGGTTTCCGGCTCTGCTGTGCACTTTTGGCCGGTTTTTGTAATTGTATTCATCTTACATGCGAACCCAACAATTTTTTCAAGAGTGCTTACCCTGCCCCCGACTCTTTTGTTTTTTTACCGTATATTCCTCTTTTGATTCATGAGCGCTCGGCTGGCCGGGATGAACCTTCACGACCTTGCCGTCCTTCCAGATCGCAAGCGGAGCCCCGGTTTGCTTGTGGTCTTCAATAACTTTGGTAACAGCCCGTTTGAAGGCTTTTTCAGCGGTCAGTGCGAGCGTTTTCCCGGTAAGATTTATTTTAGTTTTTCTGATCATAGCTTTGCCCCACATTTAATGATCTCAGTATATATCGATTGATTATAAACCGTAATGTCACTTTCCTCTTCACAGGCTATTAGTAACGGCATTTCGCCTGAATTGTCAAAAATTGCCCAAAAATCAACCAGGGGTCGGTAAACAGAGAAAAAATTCTGCACACCGCGTTTGAAGCGTCTTTTAACAATATCTGCTGGCACATTGTGGCCACCACTTCTCACGCGGTCTGCGATGCGCTGCAGCGAAATTTTGACATCCGGCATCCACAAAAAGAAGAGGCTGATGTGATACCCGGATGCCTTCAATTGTTTAAGAAGGGCAGCATAATTTTTTCCTGAAAGGGTTGTCTCAAACGCAAAATCATGTCTGAGATTAGCGCTGTGCTGTATCTGCTCAAGCATGAGCCTGCCGGCACGAATAGCAGCCTGCTCTGGCTTAAAGGGAGATAAACCTTTTGCAATCAGGTCTGCGTTGATAAATTCAAAGCAGGCTACATCATGGGGCAAAAACTCCGAGGCAAACGTAGTTTTCCCCGCGCCATTGGGCCCGGCAATGATGTATAGGTTCGGTTTTGACGAGGCTTTCATCTTATTATCATCTCATGCTCGTTTTGTAGGAGCGACCTCTGGT
>JAFGCP010000066.1 GCA_016932595.1 Deltaproteobacteria bacterium | reverse complement strand
TCAAGCTTGCCCGACACCTTGGCCCCGCCGATAACAGCCGCCAGTGGCCGCTCCGGGTTCTGCATCGCCTTATCGAAATTAACAAGCTCCTTTTTCATCAGAAAGCCGCCGGCCACAGCAGGCACGAACCGGGTTATGGCCTCAACCGACGCATGGGCGCGGTGCGAAACGGCAAATGCGTCATTCACATACAACTCGGCCCCCGCCGCCAGCTTCCGGGCGAACTCCTCGTCATTTTTTTCTTCCTGGGCGTAAAACCGCAGGTTTTCCAGCAGAAGCACCTCGCCGGGCTTTAAGGCCTTTGCCCGGGCTGCAGCTTCATCGCTTATGCAGTCGTCGACAAACTGCACCTGCACACCCAGCAGCTCGCTTAAGCGCTTTGCCACCGGCAGCAGGCTCATTTCCTTGACGACCTTCGCCTTCGGCCTGCCAAGATGCGATGCCAGGATAATCGCGCCGCCGTTGTCCAGCACATAGCGCAGCGTCGGCACTGTTTCCCTGATGCGGTTGTCATTGGTTATAGCGCAGGCCGCATCAAGGGGCACATTGAAGTCCGCCCGGATGAACACCCGCTTGCCCTTCACATCAATACCGTCAATGTAGTTGATAGCCATGCTTATACCCCCGCACAATACGTGTCGTAAAAACAGCCCGCGTTACATGAAACCCGCCTTTTCATTCCAGCTTGATACGCGGGGATAAAAAGGCAGGCTTCTGATTCAATCACTTTACTGCGCCGATATGCCCCGCCCTTCAGGCGATGGGCATCACTGTACCGTCGTCATGTGCAGGATCAGGTCAAGCACCTTGTGTGAATAGCCCATTTCATTGTCATACCAGGACACGACCTTCACGAAATTTTTGCTTATCGCGATGCCGGCATCAGCATCAAAAATAGAGGTGCGGGTATCGCCGAGAAAATCCGTTGACACAACAGCGTCCTCGGTATAGCCGAGTATCCCCTTGAGCTCGCCCTCCGATGCCTTTTTCATGGCCGCTTTGATTTCATCATAGCTTGCGGGCTTTTCAAGCCTGCAGGTAAGATCCACAACGGATACATCAGGGGTCGGCACGCGGAAGGCCATGCCCGTGAGCTTGCCGTTGAGGGCAGGGATTACCTTCCCGACGGCTTTGGCAGCGCCGGTGGATGAGGGGATAATATTCTGCGCCGCACCGCGGCCGCCGCGCCAGTCCTTGGCGGAAGGAGCATCAACGGTCTTCTGCGTAGCAGTCACTGCATGCACGGTCGTCATCAGTCCTTCAAGAATTCCCCAGTTGTCGTTTAATACCTTGGCCACAGGCGCAAGGCAGTTGGTGGTGCAGGAGGCATTGGACACGATGCTCATGTCAGCCTTGTAGTCCTTGTGGTTTACGCCCATGACGAACATGGGGGTGTCGTCCTTGGACGGGGCCGACAGGACAACGCGCTTTGCCCCGGCCTTGATATGGGCTTCGGCCTTTGCTTTTTCAAGGAACAGACCCGTTGACTCAACGACATACTCCGCGCCGACCTCATTCCACTTGAGATTTGCGGGATCTTTTTCCGCGGTAACGCGAATAGTTTTTCCGTTGACGACAAGATGGCCGTCCCTGACCTCAACGGCGCCGCTGAATCTGCCATGTGTTGAATCGTATTTCAGCATATATGCCATGTACTCCACGGCGATAAGATCATTGATGCCGACGATTTCTATTTCCGGCCTGTTGCAGGCAGCGCGAAACACAAGACGTCCGATTCTTCCAAAACCATTAATACCAATTTTTACTGCCATAACACATCCTCCAATATGAGTTTCTCAAACACCCGGCTCACTGCTACCCTTGTAAAAAGCACTTCCCCCTTGCTTTTCTCAGCTCTCTTTTATACAACTAAAATCCGGTGAAAGTTTAAAGATTAAATTAAACATAAACACAAGGCTTTTTCAATGAAAAAAACCGGCCAGCTCTTTATAGACATGATCGCTATCATCCGCAGGCTGCGCAGCCCCGGCGGCTGCCCCTGGGACCAGAAGCAGACCCCGCAGGATGTAAAGGCATACCTGATCGAGGAGCTCTATGAACTGCTGGAGGGCATCGATGCCGATGATCCCGCGCTTTTACAGGAAGAGGTGGGAGACATACTGTTCATGATCGCGTTTCTGGTCAACCTGTATGAAGAAAAAAATGTTTTCACCATGGCCGATGCCCTCGCGCAGGTGACGGCCAAGATGGTGCACCGGCATCCCCATGTCTTTGGCGACACCCAGGTGAGCTCGGCCGATGATGTGAAGGCAAACTGGCAGACCCTCAAGGAAAAAGAAGGCAAAAAGCCGAAAACATCGCATCTTGACGGCATTCCCGGCAATCTGCCCGGCCTTTCACGCAGCTGGTTTCTGACGGCAAAAGCAGCTGAGGTAGGCTTTGACTGGGCCGGGCCCCGCGACGTTATCCGCAAGGTGCGCGAGGAAATCGATGAGCTTGAAGCAGCGCTTGAGCGGGGCACTATGGCAGAAGCTGCCGCCGAAACAGGCGACCTGCTCTTCAGCATAGTCAACCTTGCCAGGCATCTGCGCATTGAGCCCGAGCAGGCCCTGCGCACCACCAATGACCGGTTTATGCGGCGCTTTGCCTATATCGAACAGGCTCTGCTGAAACAGGGCAAAAGCGTAAAAGAAGCAACTCTTGAGGAAATGGACCTTTTGTGGGAGGAAGCCAAGCGAAAAAAAGCGCCGTAACCGCATCAGTGCCTGCCGCGGGCTCTAGTAAAAGGCACGGGAATTGGGAAATCCTGACTGGCGGCCTCAGGGTGCGGGTTTTTTAGTTCTTTGAATTCTTTGAGTTTTTTGGGTTTTTCCAGACGAGGCCGGATCGGTCCCCGTCGCAGTTTTATCATTTCTCAGCCGCTTGCGTTCAAGCCACTGCTGGCGCAGCTTTTTGAGTATTTCCCTTAACTGCTGGCGTTGCTCCTGGAGAGACTGCTCGCTTTTCTCCTGCATGATCAAAAGCTTTTTTTCAGCGTCAGAAAGAATATTCCACTCGGAAAAAAGCTTTTCCTTCTCTTCAGCCGTCAGGCGCTGCAAGGCTTCATAATTTTCAAAAAACTCCGCCTGGTCCTGAGGCCGCATCTTTGTGAGCATATCATAGCGTTTGCTGAGCACGTTTTTCTGGTCAGGGCTCATTTTTTTCCACTGTTTATAGCGGTCGCGCACTACCTTGCGCTGCAATTCATCCATTCTCATGAAGCGGTTATAGTTTTCCATTATTTTATACTGCTGCTGCACGGGAAAGGACTTGAATTTTTTGTAGTTATCAAGAACGCGCTGGCGGTCTTCCTGGCTCATCTGCTTCCAGGCTTTGAGCGACCCGCGGAGCTGGTCGCGCTCCTGTGCGGAAAGCGCATTCCAGTCGGCGAGATTGTCGCCGGAAACAGAGTCCTGCGCAAGCGCCATGCGCCCCGTAAGGCCCGCGCCGCAGATAAGCAGCACAAGCATAACCACTGGCAGCAAATAATATGTACGCACCATAACGTCTACCTACTCGTTTGCCGTTAATACATCAAGGGTTTCAAGCATCTCAATATCTTCGTTGTCGAACAGCTTGAGGTTCTTGAGCATTTCCATATGCTGGATAATCTCTTTGTCCTCATCGGAAATCTGCTCGGTTTTTTTTTCTTCCTTCTGCTGCCCGGCGTCCTGCGGCCACGCGACCGCTTCGGGGCCCGCTGTCATCAGAAGTGCCGCGGCCCAGGCCGCTCTGAAAAATACCCTGCCCTGCCTCACCCCTGCTCATCCTGCTCCAGCTCATCAAGCATCTGTATGAGCTCAAAATGTTCAAGCGCTTCGCTGTTTTCAATGACATCCAGGTTTGCATACAAATCAAGGTCTGCCGCGACCATGACCTCCTGCTGCGGCAGGGCGGCATGAGGCGGGCGCAGAAGGTACAGGGTCACCACAAAAACACCCAGGGCAAGCCCGGCCGACAAAGAAAGGCCTGCGGGCCGGGTAAAAAACGCCTTGGCAACGGATCGCCACCGCTCCAGCCCGCGATGCTCTTGCTGTGCCTGGCGAACATGTGCCAGCTTTGTCCAGAACATGCGGTCAAACTCCGCCGAGGGTTCTATCAGGGGAGGCTGAGGCAGGGCATTCACCTGGCGGAGCCCTGCTACCACTGCGCTGCAGGAGCTGCAGGCCTGAACATGGCGTTCAACGCGCGCAACCCTGTCGGCCGGCAGTTCGCCGTCGACATAGGCAACCAGATCGTGCTCATATTTCATGCATGAAATCTTCATATCAGTTCACCAAGCCCCCTTTTTTCAGTATATCCCGCAGTGCCAGTTTCGAGCGGTGAATGATTGATTTCACCGCCGCTTCCGAACACCCCAGCCGCTGCCCGATCTCGCGATAGGAAAGCTGGTCATAAATGCTCAAAATTAAAGCAAGCCTCTGTTTTTTAGGGAGTTTTTCCAGAGCACCCTGCACCTGCCGCTGCTGCTCGGCTGCAGCCATCTGCTCGTCTGTTTTTACTTTTGTGCGCTCGTCAACCGGGTCATACTGCATGGAGTCGTCATGCTCATCAGGCCCCTTGAATTCGATTTCATACTTATAACGGCCGGTTCGCAGTTCGTTCAGGCAGATATTTGTTGCGATACGGTATATCCAGGTCGAAAACATCGCTTCCGGCCGATACGATCCGGAACTCTTATATACCCTGAGAAACACCTCCTGTGTCAGTTCCTCTGCAATGCGCCGATCCTGACAATAACGATAAATGAAATTCAGGAGCGGCCCCCGGTACTCTTCAAAGAGCTTTCTGAAGGCCCCTTCTTCTCCGCCTTGAAAACGGAGCATCAACTGCACATTGGGGTCATTATGATGCTGTTTTTCTATATTTTCTAACACAGCGCCCACTGAAAAGTTGTAACAATTTCACACTCGAGAGGTTTTTTGAAAAAGCTACTCTTTTATACAACTTATACAAAAGATTACAGCTAATTGCCAAACAAAAAACTGATGCCGAATAAAACCTCGGTTGACCTGTGCGTACGGTAGCCGGTGAGGCGCTTAAAGTAATTACCCGGGCTGAACATGTTTATTTCCGTAAAAAACTGGAGGTTTTCATTGATGCTGTAGTAGCCCATACAGTCTGTTTCCCAGCCATAGACCCTGCCCTGCTCCCGGGGCCCGCGCTGCGTAAAAAGATAGGCCCCCACCAGTTTCAGCTCAATGCGGCGATTGACGCGCAGGTCAAAGCTTATGCCTGGTGTTGCCACGCCCGCGAGCTGCATGCCCCCGATGCCGACATGGTCGGAGGAATACTGGCTGTCAATGCCGCCGTTGAAAAATATATTGGTCTTGTCAATATAGGGATCAATAGCCGTAAAAGCGGTAAACGCGCCCTTGCGCGGGTTGCTGTCGCCGCTTGCCAGGAAAAAAAAAGCTGTCATGGTGCAGCGGTCCGTCAGGACATAGTCGAAATTGACATCAAGCAAATAGCCCCTTGTTCGCATGCTTCGCGAATCCGCCAGCACGGATGTGCTGCGCAGCCGGGCCGAGCCGGTTTCATACAGGACCGTGGTGCGCATAAGGACATTGCCGAGAAACTTTCGCAGCGACAGCCCGAACCACTGCGTCCGGCTGCTGCCTTTATATAATTCGCTGTACTCAAGAGAATTATAAATCCGCGCCAGGCCATTGTGGGTATCCCGGTAATGGCCATAGATGATGCTGCCGCTCTCAAGCAGCGAAAAACAGTACCGCAGCTCGGCATGCACATAGGGGCAGTCCTGATCAACCCTGGTGACAAGCGCGTCGAGCTTCAGGGGCAGATCAAAGCCCCTTTCAAGATCGGCCCGCAGCCGCAGCGTCGGCGACTCGTCATCATAAATAAGCCCCCCTGCCGTGCTCAAAGCCTGCTGCCCCACCGCCAGCGTGCTCCACCGCGCTCCCGGAATATATGCCTTCAGATACGCATTGCGCAAATCGATATCCTGGTCGGTATCGCTGTCATCCATCTCATAGGTAAACTGGCCCTCGGCCTCGAAAACAGCCTGCAGGGAGGAGCCGAGCTGCAAAGTGGCCGCCGGCGCCGCATACAGCACATGCAGGCTGCGGTCCTGGTCAAAAGAACGCCTGCCGCTGTCATAAAAATCGTTCATAAAATGAAAGCGGTCATTAATAAAAAGCGAATAGCTGAGGCTGTCGGAGGAAAGCATCTGGGCAAACCCCTGCCGGGGAATGAAGCAGAAGAGGGCTGCAAGTATAAAAATCAGGCGATATATGATCTTCATGAAATTACAGCATCAGCCGCGTCAGCACATCTTCGGTTTTATAGCCGCGCTCACGGGCAATAATATCAAGATGCAGGGTCGCGGGATGTTCAACTTCCGGAACAAGGGCATCGGAAAATTCCCGAAAATCCGCTGTTTTCAAATAGCGCTTGCAGGCGCGACAAAGCATGACACGGTATTCAGGCGCTGCATCGGGTTTGAAATATTCCAGTTTTTCATGCTCGCCGGTGCCGCAAAACGGACACTGCAGCCGCGGGAACTGCCACGAGGCGCCGCAGTCCTGGCAAAAAAGCCGGCGCTGGTTCTCCTGGCCGAAAATTTCAGCAAAACAGGGGAAACCGCCGCAGACAGGGCAGCAGCCCTCATGCCACTGCTCTTCCCCCACCTTCGGGCTCAGCAGCCCGGCATATTGTTCAAGCCAGGGCCGCATGCTTTCCTTGATAAGAAACAGCATCAAATCGCGGCCCTCACCAAAAGGGGCAAGCTCTTTAACGATATCTCCCGGGGGGAGATTTTTCAGCAGCCCTCCTGCCGCATCAGACTGCAGCCGTATGGCCGCAGCCCCGCCGGGATTTCGCCGGGCGACTATATCAAGGAGCGTGGAAAAATAATCCGCAAGCGCAGCGGCATCATACTGAAAATGCCTTTTTTCCAGCAGCGGAAAACCTTCCCGCAGGCGCTGGGCACTACCATGGCCATCCTGATACGGGTCGGCCACGGCCAGCTTCTGCAGCACGGCGTCTCGCGCGATAAAGACCTGTTCGAAAAAATCCAGAATATCGCCAAACCCTGGCCTGCCTCCCCGTATCTGATCAATCCGCCTCAGCTTTTCCTGCAAGGTGCTCATTATCGCTCTGCCCGGTTATGTTTATCGCTCATGTTTTGACTCTGAATCGCGCAATCCGAAATCCCCCGCACTAGCCTCCTTCGTGTACCACAGATCACCTGTCAAATCTACTGTTTCTTTCCCCCTTGACTTAACCGGCAGGTGCATGTATCTATGTAATACCTTACTTTTTTAAAAAATGCTCCTGATGACTGCCCATACAAACATACCGGCCCGAGATGAATGCCTGAGGCTCATGGAAGCCCATGCCATGCTTCCTCATATCAGGGCCCACAGCATCACTGTCTGCCGCTTTGCTGTTGCCATTGCGCAGGCTGCGAATGAGGGAGGCTGCGATTTTCATCTTCCCGCCATTGAGGCCGCGGCCCTTCTTCACGATATCACGAAAACCAGAAGCCTCGAAACCGGTGAAAACCATGCCCGCACCGGCGCCGACCTGCTGCGGGAGCTGGGATACGGCGCAATTGCAGGAATGGTGGAAGAGCATGTCACCCCGACCGACCATGGAGGGGATCTGACCGCAGGAGAGCTTATCAGCTATGCCGACAAAAGGGTGCTTCACGACCGCATTGTGAGCATTGATGAGCGGTTCGACTATCTGTATGAGCGCTACGGCCGGGACGAGCATGCTGTTCAGCGCATCGGCCGGGCCCGCATCCGCACACAGGAAATTGAAGACAAACTGCGGGCGCGGCTCAACGGCAGCGCGCGGGCCATTATATGCGATTTTACCTGACGGGGGACAACCATGCCACCTGCGATCACCGCCAGCACAACCCTGTGCGCCGTCATCGGTAACCCTGTCGGGCATTCGCTCTCACCGGACATCCACAATGCCGCCTTCCGCCATCTTGGCCTGGACTGGGTCTATACGGCCTTCCGCGTTGAGGATCTGGCCCCTGCCATTGCGGGCGTCAGGGCGCTGGGCATCAGGGGCGTGAGCATCACCATCCCGCATAAGGTGGCGGCGCTGCCCCTGCTTGACAGCCTGGAGGAAACGGCGGCCAAAATCGGCGCCGTCAATACCATCGTCAATGCCGGCGGCCGTTTGCACGGCATCAATACCGACGGCGCGGGAGCGCTCAGGGCGCTGACCGGGGCGGGCCACAATCCGGCGGGCGCCAGCGTCCTTATTTTAGGATCAGGCGGCGCGGCGCGCGCCATCGCATTCACCCTCGCCGTGCATGCAGCTCCTGCGCGCCTTGCCATAGCCGGCATCGTGCCCGGAGAGCTTGCATCTCTCTGCGCAGATATCTCGGCAGCCACGCCTGTCTCTCCCGTGCCGGTTGCCATGACCGCAGATGCGCTCCGGGAGGCGGTTGCAGGCAGCCGCATCATCATCAACTGCACGCCCCTGGGCATGCACCCGCAGACAGGGGCCTCACCCCTGCCGGCGGAGCTGCTCGGCAGCGGACAGGTGGTTTTTGATATCGTCTACAATCCGCTCATGACAAAGCTGCTCAAAGATGCCCGTGCCCGCGGGGCTGCGGTCATTTGCGGCATCGAGATGTTTCTCAATCAGGCCTGCCTGCAGTTCGAGCACTGGACCGGCCTGTCCGCACCGGCAGAAGTGATGCGCGAGGTGCTTGTGAAAAAATTTTCCGCATGAGGGGCTCGCCGTCATGAACATCGTTCTTACCGGCTATCGCGGCACGGGCAAATCGGCAGTGGCCCGGCTGCTTGCACAAAAACTCGGCTGGCAGAGCCTGAGCCTTGACGCAATGATCGCTCAGCAGGAGGGCCGCACGATTCCTGAAATAGTGGCTGCCCGCGGCTGGGAGTATTTCCGTGATGTCGAAGCGGCCCTTCTTGCAGAGGCTGCGGCCCGCGACAGGGTTATACTGGACACCGGCGGCGGCGCAATTCTCCGGAAGCAGAATGTGCAGGCCCTGCGGAAAAACGGCCTTGTGTTCTGGCTCAAGGCCAGCCCTGAAACAATAGCGGCGCGCATCAAAGACAGCGCCGTCAGGCCGGCCCTCATGCCGGGCAAAACCTTTCTCGAAGAGATCGACGAGGTGCTGCGGGAGCGCACGCCCCTCTATCATGCCGCGGCTGATTTTGAAATCGACACCGATGGCAAAGCCCTTGAAAAAATCGGCGACGAGATATGCTCTTACTTTGCCCGCATCACAGAGCCTGCAGCGCCCGGGCTGACCGTGCCTGAGCGCAGCCGCTACCTGCGGCAAATGCTTATAGGCGGCTGGGGCCTGCAGGGGCAGCAGCGCCTGCGCTCGGCCACCATCTTCATCGCAGGCGCAGGCGGGCTTGGCTGCCCGGCAGCGCTCTATCTTGCCGCCGCAGGGGTTGGCACACTCCGCCTGTGCGACTTCGGCCTCGTGGAGACTTCGAACCTCAACAGGCAGCTGCTCTATACCGAAGCTGATATCGGCAAAGAAAAAGCTCTGAAGGCTGCCGGAGCGCTCCAGCGGCTGAACCCTCATGTAACCGTTGAGCCGTTGTTTGAAAAAATCGATGACGCCTCTATCGAGCGCCTTGCAGGCGGCGCGAATCTCATGCTGGACTGCCTCGACAATTTCGAAACCCGCCATGTACTGAACCGCTTTGCCGTGCGCACAGGCATTCCGCTGGTGCATGCCGGCATCGAGGGCCTTGCAGGGCAGCTGTCATTTATTCATCCGCCCCACACGCCCTGCCTGTTCTGCATGTTCCCGGGCTCGCCGCCCGCGGGCCGCGTATTTCCGGTTGCCGGCGTCACGCCGGGAATCATCGGCACTGCGCAGGCCGCAGAGGCGCTCAAGTGGCTGACCGGCATCGGCAGCACCCTGCAGGGAGAGCTGCTTGTCTGGGACGGCACGATCATGGAGTTTCAAAAAATCCCTATCGCTAAAGATAAAAACTGTCCGGTCTGCTCGCCTATGTCCGTATAAAATTGATAGGAACTTGCTTTGAGATGGGCAGGCTATAAAATGAGGGCGGTTGTGAGTCAATACAAAGTTTGCCGCAAGATATAAAGTAAAAAGGGGGCTGTTGTTTTCTGCTTTATCGCCCCCGAACCTTTTTTTTCGTCAGTCTCAGTGGTTTATCTCTAAAAACAATAGCCTTCATTTTATTGCCATCCTTCGCTCCGCAAACCGACGTGTGAGCAGTTAAGCCTCCAGCATTGTTATCGCGGCTTGTTTCACTTGATCAATATCGGCCTGCACGGTATCCCAGAGCACATCCACGTCTACGCCGAAGTATTCATGAATGAGCTTATTTCGCATGCCGGCGATTTCCCGCCAGGGGATATCGGGATATGTATCTTTTTGCGCCTTCGGTATTTTTTTTACTGCTTCACCGATCACTTCAAGGCACCGCACAACAGCATACACTGTCTTTTTATCGGATTGAAACTGTTCGAACGTTATGCCCTGAGTAAACTGCATGATATCGTCAATGGCATCAACAATATCATGCAGCTAATCCCTTACGTCGTGTTTGTTAGACATAGCGGACTTCTTCCAGAATATGTCTGCCGATAAAAGGCTTTAATGCTTTTTTCGAGACCAAATCAACCTTCGCTCCAAGCAGTTGCTTTAAATGCTGCTCAAGGCGCATAAACCTTACAAAACCTGCAGGCCGTTTGATTTCAACCAATATATCAATGTCGCTCCCTGACTTTTGTTCACCGCGAATGCATGAACCGAATATGCCGATTTCGAGAACGCCGTAAGTTTCGGCAAGTTCTTTTCTGTTTGTTTGCAGGATTTTTTGAATTTCCTGAAAGGTTTTCATTGCAGACACCAATATTTTTTTTTGATATTTGATAGGAACTTGCTTTGAGATTGGCAAACTATAAAATGATGGCGATTGTGTGTCAATGTAAATATGGGCGCAAGATGTGGGCAGGGGCGCCCAAGCAAAAAATATGCGGCGTGATTAAAAATCTTGAGGCGGGAAAAGATTAACGTTGTGGACAAATTGAACAAAATTTTTTAATCAAACTAAAAAAAGGGGTGTTCGTTTCCTCTGCGCTTATTTTGCCGCTTTCAGTAAAATGCTTTTCAGTGGCACGGCCTCAATTCCGTCACCAAGCGAAAAGCGACGGTCACCCGGATACAGCACCTGAAGCGAATCAAGCTCAAGATCGCGCATTGCAATGCGCATTGAAGAAGTCATCCGCGGCGCATCAAGGCGCTTGCACTCAATGCCCAGCCGCTTTCCGTTTTTGATCATCAGCAGGTCAAGCTCAGCGCCGTTATGCGTTGCCCAGAAAAAGAATTCATCAGGCTGCGCTGACTTAAGCACTTCTTCAATCGCATACCCCTCCCACGAAAAGCCCAGCTTGGGGTGTGACAGAAGCTCTTTTTCCGAACCGATGCCAAGCAGCTGGTGAAGAAGCCCGGTATCGCGGAAGTAAATTTTAGATGATTTTATCTGACGCTTTTTCAGATTGGCATGCCAGGGCAAAAGCTGCCGCACCATAAAAACGCTTTCAAGCAGATCAAGATAGCGCCGCACCGTGGGCTGCGACACGCCCATGGCATTGGCGATTTCGGCGCCGTTCCAGATCTGGCCGTGATAATGAGCCAGCATGGTCCAGAACCGCAGCAGCGTTGGCGCCGGAATGGCAATCCCCAGCTGCGGGATATCGCGCTCAAGAAATGATTGAATAAAATTTTTACGCCATGCCCTGCTGTCTTCATCTGCGCCTGCAAGATATGACAGAGGGAACCCGCCCCGCAGCCAGTGCCGCACCTGGTTTTCCTGGCCCACTTCGCTGAGGCTGAATCCGGTGAGTTGCACTGTTTCAATGCGCCCTGCAAGCGATTCTGAAGAATGCTTCTGAAGATCAGGCGAGGCGCTCCCAAGTATCAGGAAACGCGCCGGAAGAGGCACACGGTCACTGAGCACACGAAGAACAGGAAAAAGGTCAGGCTTCCTTTGAATCTCATCGATCACCACAAGCCCGGAAAGCTCTTTTAATGCGGTCATTGGCTCTTCAAGCTGCTTCAGATGCGCCGGGTCTTCAAGGTCAAAATAATTGATGGAATCAGGCGGAACAAATTGACGGGCAAGAGTCGTTTTACCACATTGCCGGGGACCAAGAAGGGCCACAACCCTGCTCCGCTCAAGGGCTTTGCTTATTGTAGAAGTAATTTCATTTCTTTGGATCATATAAGTAATTATATCATGAAATAATAACATGTAAAGTTATATTTTCATTACAAAACTCAAAGCACAGTGAAAATCAGTAGCTTGCAGTATGCGCAGCCGCACCATTGCAATCTGTTTAAAGCATTTTTCAAAATAGTATAGCCATATACGCACAGGTGAGCTTTTGGTGAGTG
>JAFGCP010000065.1 GCA_016932595.1 Deltaproteobacteria bacterium | reverse complement strand
TCATACGTTTTTTCAGCACAAAAGTCAATGGTTTTCTCATGTCGGCTGAGGTCCGTACTATGCCTGTCGCGTACGCTGCGCATCGCAATCCATGAGCGGCGCCAAAGCCTTCCATCAGGGCTCTGGGTTGACTTTTCGAACAAATAATACTATGTAAAAACGCTTATACAGCCTTGATGCCGAAAACCAGATAATGACAGAGCATACAAAAAAACCGCGTGTCATGAACTTAAGCCAACAGGAACAGGATCGCTATTGCCGGCAAATGCTGATGCCGGGCTGGGGGCATGGAGCCCAGAGCAGGCTCAAGCAGTCCCGGGTTTTTATCGCCGGCGCAGGCGGGCTGGGCAGCCCGGTATCTATTTATCTCGCTGTTGCCGGCATAGGCACACTGCGCATCTGCGACTGCGGCGAGCTGGAGCTGTCAAACCTGAACCGGCAAATACTGCATGACGACAGCCGCATCGGGTGGAACAAGGCCCTTTCTGCCAAAGCAACGCTTGAAAGGATGAACCCCGATATAACCGTCGAGGCTCTGCAGGAACAAATCACTGCCGACAGCGTTGCCGGGCTTATCGGCAACGCTGATTTGATACTGGACTGCCTGGATAATTTTCCAACCCGGCACATTATCAATGAATACGCCGTGAACAAAGGCATCCCGGTCATTCATGCCGGGGTCTACGGCATGCAGGGCCAGATAACCTTTATCAAGGCGCCGGAAACGCCCTGCCTGTGGTGCATCAGCGCCGGAACTCCCGCTGCCGTGTTTCCGATTGTCGGCGCTACGGCAGGCGTCATCGGTTGTCTGGAAGCGCTTGAGGCGATAAAGTATCTCAGCGGCGTCGGCACAAATCTTAAGGACCGGCTCCTGATCTGGGATGGAGAAAAAATTGAGTTCATGGAGCTGCCCCAAAAAAAAATCGCCGGCTGCCCCGTTTGCGGGCATCTGAGCACAGCGGGTTGACTGCCCCGTTGCACGAAAAAAAACACCCTGAAAATTAAACCGGAGTTTAAAAATTTATGGCAAAAATTTCCTGCAAGTATTTTGTAAATGTACTGGGGGCTACGAAAAAAGACGGTGAAATCATTGAGGCCCCGGATGGATTAAACGTCGAACAATTTCTGGATTTTATATCCAGTAAATACGGCCCGGATTTCGCCAAGCATGTGTATGCAACCGGCACCCTGTCGGGCGAGCCCTTCAAAACGCCCAATATCTACCTGAACAAGCGTCGCATTCAGTGGGTGCAGGATTTCCCCGAAGGGGTAAAAACAAAAATCAAAGATGGCGATGAGTTCTGGTTCGGCCTCATCGTGGGCGGCGGCTGATACTGCTGCAACCTCAACCGCTCCTTGCTTCCTGCACGCTGCCCATCTGTTCCCGCACCCTAGCAGGCCATGACAATTCATTTTGGCAGTTTCCCACTGTAGGAGCGGCTTCAGCCGCGAAACGATCGCGCATACATGCGCTCCTACAAAACGGACACACTACATAATTTGAAATGTCACGGACCACTAGCCGTTCAAGCTTTGAGCTTCAGCACATAATCCCGGAACGCCTTCCCGAGGGGCGACAGCGCGCGCTTGCGGTCGGACACCACATAAAATACCCTGGCGAAGGTATGCCCGGCAACCGTGATGACGCGAAGAAGACCGTGGGCTACCTCATCAACGACCGCCCGGCGGGAGATAAACGCGGCCCCAACCCCCGAGCGCACGGCATGCTTCAGAGCCGCTGTGCTGCCCATCTCGGCGCTGACCAGCAGCTGGCCGGGATTCATGCCCGCCTCCCGCAGATTAATCTCCATGCTCATACGCGATCCAGACCCCTTCTCGCGCATGACCAGCGGCTCACGGGCAAGCTCCTCCAGGGTCACTTCTTTTTTTCCCCACCACCGGTGCCTGCGCGGAACGATCAGCACCTGCTCGTCATCGGCGCATTTTGCATACTGCAGATGCTCGTCCTTAATACGACCGCCCACAATGCCCAGCTCAAGATTTCTGCTCAGCAGCTCCTGCACAATGACCGCCGTGTCGGCTATGCGCATGGTGATGTGAATATCAGGATATAATTTTTTGAAATCACCCAGCAGCGGCGGCAGAACATACTCCCCCGGTATGGTGCTTGCCCCGATCACGAGATTGCCGGACTTCCTGCCCTTAAAATGATCAAGCGCCTGCACGGCTTCCTCCTGCAGCGTGATGATCTGGCGGGCATAAGTATACAGCAGCTCGCCTGCCTTGGTGAGGGTTATATCGCGGTCTGCGCGGTCGAACAGCGGCAGGCCCACAAACTGCTCAAGCGCGGCAATATGCTGGCTCACCGTGGGCTGCGTGAGATAGAGCTCATTGGCCGCCCGCGAGAAGCTTTTCAGCTCGGCAATTTTTAAAAAAATTTTCAGGCGATGGGTATCAAGCATTTTAACCTCTGAATCTTCACAGACCAAACCATACTTCAAAAACAGATGCTCCGCCAAAAACGATTTTAAACCGTTTCAGCAGCTTATTTTTGTATCAACGCCCAAAGGCCGCCGTCGTGGAGAATATCGGCCCCCAGGCCGTTGCGCTCGAGCATGGTCCTGAACTGCTTTGGCGACACCACCTTTTTTCCCAGCGCATAATTAAGGCGGCGCGACTTATCGGCGATGGGAGCGATGACGGACTGCGGCGTTGAGCTGCCGAAGCCGCCGCCGGCAAACACGGCGCCGCCCGGAGCGCACACGCGAAACAGCTCTGCAAGCAGCTCTGCCTTCTCATCTAAAAAGAAAAATACGCCGCGGCAGGCTACAAGATCAAAAACAGCATCGTGAAGCGCAAGGGGTACAAGAGGCGTGGAGATTATGCAGATGCGAGAGCGGTCGGCGGCTGCGCTCCGCCAGTCTTGAAAAAAACTGGCGGCAAGCCCGGGCAGTTCAAGGGCGATTGTTACGGTGCTGTCCGGAAATATGTTTAAAAGCTCAAAAGCCGTGCCGCCGGAAAAACAGCCCACCTCAAGGATTCTGCGGGGCTGCTGCGAACACTGCTCTGCCGCCTGCCGGGCAAGGCCGGGATAGACCGGCAGCCAGAGACGGTTGATGGCCCGGATGACGGCGGTATCCATACGGCGTCTCCTCCGCTCTCAGTGTATCCTGAGCGCATCGTCGCAATTGTGCGTCTTTTTCGGACTGCCGTTTTCATCAAAGTGCTCATAGGAGAGCATGCGGCCCTCTTTGAACGCAGCTTTAATTTCAACCTTGCCGTTCGGGTGATAGGTAATGCCTGCGCCTTCGCGCACATTGTTGACGAAATGCGCTTCTTCCCGGATGGCGCCCTCTTCATAATAGACTTTATACGGCCCTTCAAGCTTGCCCTGTTTGTACACCGCCTCGGTCTGTTTGACGCCGTCTTCATAATACGCCGTAAAGCCGCCTTCGCGGACATTGGCCGCATAGAAAAATTCCGCTTTCAGGTTGCCGTTTTCATGAAAATGGCGCGTGGGACCATCCAGCAGATTGTCCTTGTAGGTCATCTCTGCTGCCAGGACGCCGTTGGGATAATAGGTTTTCGTAACGCCGTTTTGCCTGCCGTCATAGGTGTAGCTCATTTCGGCCCGGACGGTTCCGTCGGGATAATTTTCGCGGCGAATTGCATATTTCTGTTCTTCCATTACTGTTTCCTTTCACGCGTTGATTCTTCATATTCTTCCGGGGTGTCGATATCAGTGCCGGCATCAGCATCTGGCATGTCGACGCAACGCACCATCTTCGGTGCCTGCTCGATGACGGCCCGTCCGCCCGTGTCACCTTCAAGAGCAAGCAGTTGCCCCCTCAAGTAAGCGGGAAAAATAACCGGGCTGCCGCGCCTGCCGCCATAAACCGGGATGATCATGTGTTCCTTATTGGTCTGCCATGCATTGATAAGTACATTAATTGCCGCGGCATCGATTCGGGGCTGATCGCCTGTTAGGAACATATAAGCTTCCGTATCTGGCGCTGCCGCTTGTAGACCTGCTTTTATCGAGGCACTTTGGCCCTGCTGCGCATCAGGATTGTGGACTGTTTTTATTCGATATTTTCCGGCAAGCTCAGCCACGGCAGGATTTTGATATGCAAGAATAATATCATCAAGCCGCGAGGCGACCGCTGCCTGCATGACGCGCTCCACAAGGGGCGTGCCGGCAACCGGCAGCAGCAGTTTGTCTGCGCCCATGCGGCGGGAAAGGCCTGAAGCCAGTATAATGCCGGTAATCATACCTTTTAAGATTTCTCCCTGCGGTCAAAATGATAGCGATTTACGTGCAATTCAATGTGAGGAGGGCAGGTTTCATACCTGCCCCAACAAGACCATATAGTTGCCCTGCTGCAATGAAGCGCTGATGCAGCCGAGATTTGTCTGTTGCGTTGCAAGCTCCCGGGCGAGGAGTTCAGCCTGCGTCTGCAGTTCTGCGGTGTCAGCTTTGTTGAGCAGAACAACTTTCCTGCTTGCTGCAGGGGCGCCTTTGAAAAGGCCGTTTTCAGCCATAATAAGCCGGACTATGCTTTCCCGGTCAATCATATCGCCGGGCTTTCTGCCGGTACATGCGCAAAAAAGTTCACAGCGATGGACGGTCTCTTCTGAAACAGGCTTTCCCAGACAGTCAAGGCCTATAACCCCTAGAACCATAGTGGTTGACAGGGGTATGACCGGCTCATAATCGGCCGGGGCTTTTATGGCCTTACGCTTGGCGCCGTCGGCTTCGACCAGCATACAGTCAAAATGCCCTGCACGGTTCAGCGCATCAATAAAGGCCGGATCAATGCTTTTTACCTTGCGAATGGCTCCTTCAATTAAGCCATTGCCAAGACAGGTGATACTTCCGCCGGGCCGTGCGGCAAGGGCATTAACGTCAGCGCACCCCTCGAGCAGGAACTCATCGCACTGCCAGGGCTCGGGCACGAAAATATTGGTGGTGGTGGTGACCAGCACTTTTTTGCCCAGGGCTTTGAATTCATCAGCGAGCAGAAACATGGCAGTGGTTTTTCCTCCGCCGCCAATCAGGCTTATAACAGCCGGCGCGTTTTGCCCGCAGCACAGAGCCTCGCCTAAAGTCACCGCTTTTTTCATTTTAAGTTGTCGCAACTGGTCATGCGCGATCCTGCCTTTCGCGCGCTTCTGACCTGCACGATTTCAGCAAGAATAGATATGGCTATTTCGGCGGGTGTGCTGGCCCCGATGCGTATGCCGACAGGAGCATGAATTTTTTTGATCATTTCCTCGGATACGCCTTTTTCTTTAAGCTGATTAAATATTGTGGCGACTTTAACCTTGCTGCCGATCATGCCGAGATAGCACCATTTTTTTTCAAGGCATTTTTCAAGAACCACATAATCATGAGCATGCTTGTGCGTAAGAATAATAATATAGGTCATGTCAGTAAAAGCAATTTTATCAATGGCTGCCAGATAATCGTCGGCCAGAATGGCGTCGGCCCAGGGAAGGCGATCGGCATTGGCGAATTCCGGCCGGTTGTCGACGGCGGTCACCGTAAATTCAAGCATTTTGCCCATTTGCGCCAGGCAGGCGCCGATATGTCCGGCGCCGAAAATAACCAGCTGCGGCGCAGGCACCAGCGGTTCAAGAAAAACACTCATGCCGCCGCCGCATTCCATGCCGATATTCTTGAGTTCATAGGTGAACAGGCGGGCCGTGCCGCCAGAGAACAGCTTCATCGCCTCTTCAATGATCTTTTGCTCGACT
>JAFGCP010000414.1 GCA_016932595.1 Deltaproteobacteria bacterium | reverse complement strand
TGCGCCACAGGCCTCCCAGCTCGGAGAGCTTCTGCCTGCCCGTCATCTCCAGCACGCACCCAACGCCCATGAACAGGAGCGCCTTATATAAAATATGGGCATAGGCATGGGCGCAGGCCCCGTTCACCGCCATGTCGGTGCCGATACCGATGCCGCAGACCATATAGCCGACCTGGCTGATAATGTGATAGGAAAGAATCCGGCGCGCATCGTTTTCTATAATGGCAAAGCAGACGCCGTACACAGCCATGATGGCGCCCATGACCGCAAGCACATCAAAGCCCGGGAAAGCCCGGCATAAAACATACACCGCCGTCTTTGTCGTGAACGCGCACATGAAGACCGCGCCGCAAACCGTTGCTTCAGGGTAGGCGTCCGCCAGCCATGCATGCAGAGGCGGCACCGCAGCATTGAGCATGAACCCCGCCATGATAAAATAGTCGGCAATGCCGGCGCTGGCCACAGGCACCTGCACGAAGTTTACATCACCGGTAGCGCTGTACTTGAGCACAATGCCTGCCAGCAGCGCAAGGCCGCCGGCGATATGCACCAGCAGGTACCGAAGCCCGGCCCCGCGTGACTGCTGCGAGCGCCGAAGCCAGATGAGAAATGTGGAGGCCAGGGCCATGAGCTCCCAGAAAATAAACAGCGTCACATAATCACCGCTGAGCGTTACGCCCAGGGAGCCGGCCACGTAGAGAAAGGACGCCGTGTGCTGCGCCCAGTCCTGCACATGCAGGCCGTAGACCGCGCCGATGAAAGCCATGATAGTGAAGACATGCAGGAAAATATAGGTCAGCTGATCGGCCCTGATGAAGCTCAGCTGCAGCCCCAGGTACTGGCATGCGCCCGGAGCGGGCGGCAGCGCGTTTATCTGGTAAAAAGCGATAAGCGGCACTGCCACAAGCACGGCCTTCTGTATCCGCAGGCGCTGAAACAGCGGCATCAGCACGGCTGCCAGTATAAAAAGAAAAGCCGGATGATGAAGCAGCAGGCTAGCCGTCATAATAGTCCTCGGATCGCGCGATCATATGTTTTGAAATCCACTTGCAGATAAAAGCCATGGCAAGGCAGCAGCCCAGGCCGAACACCGTCCAGAAAACCGGCACCCTGTCGCCGAAAAAATGCGCCTCATGCCGGGGCACAAAAATATCGGCAATGGAGCATGCCGCCAGTACGGCAAAAAACAGCACGCGCAGCGCGCCGGTCCGGCTGTTTAAAAATACGAGGATATTTTTTAGCATACTTCGTCTTGTGAAATGTTGGGGAGGCAGTTCAAGCCTCCGGTATCGCATCCGCCATCAGCCGAGCTTCAGGCGGATGATTTTCAAAAACAAATCAGGGTACATGCCCCATACGACAGACAGAGCTGCTGCGGCCGCCGTCGGGTAGATCATGAGCCTCATGAGCGCCGTCGTCTCAAGCGAACCGTCGGCCGGAGCAACGCCATCAGGCGGGTTGCCGAAAAATCCGCGCAGCACCACCTCGCCGAAGTAGTAAGCGTTCAGGATGCTGCTCACCAGTATCACCGCCAGCAGCCCCGTGCTCTTTATATCCAGGGCCCCCACCGCCAGATACCACTTGCTCACAAAACCGCCCACCGGCGGCACGCCGATCATGGAGAGCGCGGCCAGGGCAAAGATCGCTAGAGTTATGGGCATCTGCTTTACGATTCCACCCATGTCACGAATGTCGGTTTTGCTGGTTGCGCAGATGATGGCCCCGGCGCAAAAGAAGAGGCTGATCTTTGAAAACGCATGGTTGGCAATATGTATGAGCCCTCCCGTGACCCCGTCGGGCACGAGCATGGCAACGCCCAGCACGATATAGGACAGCTGGCTGACCGTTGAGTAGGCAAGCCGGGCCTTGAGATCGGTCTTGGTCATGGCGACGACCGAGGCTGCCAGTATTGTAAAGGCCGCGATCCAGGCTGTAACACTGCCAAGATCAAGGGATGCAAGGCGCTCGGTCCCGAACAGCGACAGCATCATGCGGCAGACTGAAAACACCCCCACCTTCACGACCACCACGGCATGCAGCAGGGCGCTCACAGGCGTCGGCGCTACCATGGCTGCCGGCAGCCAGCTGTGCAGGGGCATAATGGCGGCCTTTGCAAAGCCGAACAGCATCATGTAGTAGCAGGCCCGGATGATCGCCGGGCTGGCAGCCGCAGGGAAAATCCCCCGGTGTATGTCGGCCATATTGAAATCGAGTGTGCCGCAGGTGATATACATGATGGCCATGGCCGGCAGCAGCAGCGCCTTGGAGGCAACCATCAGATAGGTGAGATATTTGCGCGCTCCGTCATAGGCCTTGCCGTCCTGGTGGTGGGCCACCAGGGGATAGGTGAAGATGGAGACGATTTCATAAAAAAAATAGAGTGTGAAAAGATTCTCGGAGAAAGCCACGCCCATGGCGCCGCCCACGGCAGCGGCATAGCACACGTAAAAGCGCGTCTGGGCATGCTCGCGCAGCATGCGCATGTAGCCGATGCAGTACAGGCTCGCTGCTATCCAAAGAAACGAAGCCGTACCGGCAAACAGCAGGCCCATGCCGTCGATGCGCAGGGCTACCGTTATCCCCGGCAGCAGGGTGCACAGGCTGGCGCGGCATACCTGGCCTGCCAGCACCGCAGGGGCAAGCTGCAGCACCGAGCAAAATGTCAGCACCGCGCCGATGACCGGAACGCAGTCCCTGATCGCAGGCCGCTTTCGCAGCGCAAGCACCGCTATCGCCGCAATCGCCGGCAGCGCAGGAGGCAGCAATACTTGTACGTTCGTTACATCCATCTGGTTTTCGCAATGCAGCGGCGGAGTTTATCCGCGCCTGTTTATAATCCCGAATTTCACCTATCTCTTCATCGTAAATATTCTGCTCGGGTCGATGGTTCTGAATTTCTTATAGACTGCAAGTATAAAGCTCACCCCGATAGCTGCTTCTGTTGCGGCTATGCCCATAATAAAAAGAGTCAGCACCTGCCCCACGGCGGGGTCGGGAGCAAGGAAACGGTTTAAAGCCATGACATTGAGGCCTGCTCCGTTCAAAATCAGCTCTATGGATATCAGCATGCCGATAAACGAGCGCTTCTGCACCATGCCGTAGATGCCGGCAACCAGCAGAAAGACCGCTACAAGCAGATAGGTGTTCAGGCTTTCACTCCCCACCTGATTCCTCCTCCTGACTGTTGGAGACAATAATTGCGCCGATCATGCCCACAAGCAGCAGCAGCGAGATAAGCTCAAAGCCGAGACAAAAATCATACAGCAGGGTATGGCCTACCCTTTCAATAGAATAATCGGCAAGACGCTGCGCCGCAGGGACCCAGCCGGTGCGCCGGATGGCGATATACAGAAGCGCCACGCCCAGCCCGCAGGTCGGGACAGCCAGCAGCAGATTCTCGCTCTTGATGCGCGTTTCAACAATCTGGCGAGGCGTGTACCCGACCATGATACCAAACACCAGAACAATGCAGATGGCTCCGCCGTAAATAAGCACCTGAAGCAGAGAAATAAATAAGCTCCCAAGATAGATATACAGGCCCGCAACGCCAAGGAATGTTATGGAAAGGCCCAGCAGCGAATGAATGAGCATGCGCGCGCCGATGGCAAGAAAACCGCCGCCCATGGTGATAAGCACCAGCAGCCAGAAAATGATCTCGGAGATTATCTGATAAAATTGCATAAGCTGTTCCAACCCTGAAAAGCAGTGTCACTCCCCGGAGGCAGCTTGCGACCCTGCCGTTGCAGGTCCGGGCATATCAGCCAGCAAATCGTATACAAACTCCTCACGGGTATAACCCGCAAGCCCGTATACAGCCGAATAGTCAATAGCCCCTACCGGGCATGCCTCGCTGCAGGTGCCGCACAAACTGCACCGGGTGAAATCAACCTGAAACACAGTCGGATATTTTCGCTTATCCCCTTCCTTTTTCTCCCCCTGCACCGTAATGCACTGCGACGGGCACAGGCGCATGCAGCTGCCGCAGGCGATGCATTT
>JAFGCP010000413.1 GCA_016932595.1 Deltaproteobacteria bacterium | reverse complement strand
TGACAAGGTATGCTAAAAAAAACGGTTTACCGCTCAAGACCGAAAGCCTCCTTACTAAAAGCGATGGGCAAGTTCTTGGACTAGGAAAAGCCGCTGTGCAGGCCATATTAAAAGAACATGGCGTTACAAAAGTTTTGGCGGAAGAAGGCGGCCGCACAAGTCGTGGCAGTGTAGGTAACATGAAAAAATACGTTCTTTTTTTAAATTCCCTTGAAAAAAAAGGAAGGGTTGATCTTGACTATATAGAAAAATGGTGGATTCAAAAAGTAAAAGCCTTTTTTTCCGGAAAACCATTTCTTTTTAGTTTTGATCAATCCAAATCCTTAAGATCTGTTATTCGAAATTTAATTAATCAAGCTGAAAAACGACAAAAACAATCAACTGGTGCAACTTTCGTAGGCACAATGTTGCAACATTTAGTGGGAGCTAAACTTAATTTACTTCTTACTGACTCCATTGAGCATCACGGGGCTTCCGTGGCTGATGATGTTTCCGGTCGAGAAGGCGATTTTGTCGTTGAAGACGTGGCGATACATGTAACGACATCGCCGACTGAAGCTTTAATCAGGAAGTGCCAGCGCAATTTAGATAAAGGATTAAAGCCGTTCATAATCACTTTGCATAAAGGCGTTGCCGTCGCAGAAGGACTTGCTGAACAAGCTGGGATTTTCGATAGACTTGATATTTTTGAGGCTGAGCAATTTCTTGCTGGAAATCTATATGAAATTGGTAAATTTGCACAAGCTGGCAGAAAAACTACAACTGAACACCTTATCAGAGAATATAATAAAATAATCAGCTCCTGCGAAACAGACCCAAGCCTCCTTATAACATTAACAAAATGACGGATGTTTTTTCCAAGGATACTCGTGCTTGGATTATGAGGCAGGTTCATGGGGAAGACACAAAACCTGAACTCGTAATACGCTCTTTGGCTCATCGCTTAGGTTATCGTTTCCGTCTGCATGTAAAAAATTTACCCGGGAAACCAGATTTAGTATTTCCTTCACGCAAAAAAGTTATTTTTGTGCACGGATGTTTCTGGCACGGCCATAAATGTCATCGCGGGAATCGAATGCCCAAAACGAACGTCGATTATTGGAAAAATAAAATCAAACGCAACATTGATAGATATATAAAACAAAAAAAAGATTTAAAGAAGCTCGGATGGGAGTCGTTGGTGATTTGGGAATGTCAAATTAGAAATACTGGGGAACTCCAAAGCAAAATCAGCTCGTTCTTAAAGTGAAACATCGGTTGGTTGTTTATGAGTATTAAAGATTTTTCTCTCTCCGACTACGGCGCGGCATCCTGGAAGCCCTCTCCGGTCAACCGCATGATGGCCTCGTTTGCCGTGGATTTCCGCGACGGGGTGGATAGTAATCTCGGCGTTGGGTATGTGAACGAAAACACCATACCCTCCGGCCTCATTCTTGAGGCTGTGCAGCAGGTTCTTGCGCAACCCGATACGTACCGGTTGCCGTTCAACTACGGCGGGCCGGAAGGGTCGGTAAACCTTATCGCCTCCATCAGAAAGTATCACCTGCAGAACCGCATTGGCGGGCTGACGGCAGAGGTTCTTGACCGCTTGCGCATCATCATCGGCCCCAGCGGGGCCACAAGCCTGCTTGAAGGCGCGGCCCATGTGCTGCGGCGGGGCATCGTTGTCACCTCAGACCCCATGTATTATATTTACTGCAACTGCCTTGAGCGGCTGGGCTTTGACGTTTTCACGGTTGCCGAGGACACTGACGGCATGCGGCCCGACCTGCTGCAGGAAAAACTCTCTGCTCTCGGCCCGCGTAAAAACGAGATCAGTTTTTTTTACATCGTTACGGTCAATAACCCCACAGGCAGCATTCTTTCAAACAAGCGGCGGCAGGCCATCGTTGTCATTGCAGAAGAGCTTTCCCGTGAGCTTGGCAGAAAGATACCGGTCATATTCGATAAAGCTTATGAAGATTTGGTGCATGATGTAACGGTCGAGCCCCTGCAGTCGCCCCTGCTTTTTGACAGGCTGGGGCAGGTGTTTGAGGTGGGAACGCTTTCAAAGATTCTCTCCCCCGCGCTGCGCATCGGCTATATGACCGGGCCTGCCGGGCCGTTTCTCGATGCCATGGTTCAGAAGACTAGCGACGTTGGATTCAGCGCGCCCCTTATTTCGCAGGAGGCGGCAAGCTGGCTTCTGGACCATCATGTGGGCAGGCAGGTTGAAAAAGTCCGGCAGGGCTACCGTGAAAAAGCAGCAGCTGTCCGGGGCTGGATCGACGAGGAACTTGAGCCCTATCTTTCCGCATGCTGCGGGGGCAGGGCAGGGTTCTATTTTTATGTAACATTTAAAAATATTGAAACAGCCGAAGGCTCCCCGTTTTATACATTTCTTGCCCGCACAACCGGTGACCCGGACATTGACGGTCCGCCAGATAATAAGAAACCCCGCGTTATCTATGTGCCCGGAGAGTTTTGCGTGCACCCGCAGGGCGATCTGGTGGAGGCAGGCAGGCGGCAGCTGCGCCTTTCTTTCGGTTTTGAAGAGCTTGCGAGAATTCGGCAGGCTATTGTCTATATGCGGCAGGCGGCGGAGTTTGCGCTTGCAAAAACACAGGCGAGAAGTCCGTAGTCAAAATTCAGGAGCCATGCATCAGTAGGGTGCGCTGCGCGCACCGAAAGAATGGTGCTCACAGCGCATCCTGCATTTTGAACGGGAGGGCACGAGTACTTGAAAAAACAGAAAGTTGAAATGTTTCCCTGCGGCAGGCGGACGGGGACTGGACCCTGTCTGCAATGAAACCGCGGTCAAACGCAAAAAGAAAGCCAAAACCAGGAACCATGTATAAAGGAGGAAGTCATGGCAAAGTCATTTCTTGCACTTATTTCGAGCCCTCGCAAAAACGGCAACAGCACGCTTCTGGCGCAGAAAATAGCCGATGGCGCGAAGGCTGCAGGCGCGCGGGTAGAGTTTGTGAATCTGCACCGGATGAAAATCAAGCCCTGCACAGCCTGCGATAAATGCCACGCAGCCGACGACAGGTTCTGCATTATCAAGGATGATATGCAGAAGCTGTATGCAAAAGTAATGGCGGCCGATGGCATCATTTTTGCCAGCCCGATTTACTTTTTCACCATGTCGGCGCAGTTGAAACTTTTTATGGACCGCTGCTATGCCTTTGGCGGCCCATCGGGCTATGCCTTAAAGGGCAAGAAGATGGCCGTGGCTTTGACTTATGGCGACATTGATCCGTTCCGCTCCGGCGCCGTCAATGCCCTGCGGACATTTCAGGATGCCTTTGCGTATCTTGAAGCCCCGTTTGCCGGCTCAGTGTACGGCACGGGCCTTGAGCCGGGAGATATACTTAAGAATAAGGCGGTTATGAAGGAAGCTTTCGATCTCGGCAAATCCCTTGCGGGGTGAGGTTTTCTGTAGGGGCAGGTTTTAAACCTGCC
>JAFGCP010000412.1 GCA_016932595.1 Deltaproteobacteria bacterium | reverse complement strand
TTTCCACGCGGGGTTCCCCAGCGCGCTCATCGAGTGGCACGGCCACAATGATTTTTACAAAGCCGTTACCAATGCTGCCACGGCCTGGATGTACGGCGCATCGGCCGTGAACTGCTCGCTGCTCGGCATAGGCGAGCGCACGGGCAATACGCCCCTTGAGGCCATGGTGATCGAGTATGCCCAGCTGCGCGGCACCACCGAAGACATGGACCTGACGGCGATTACCGAAATCGCCAATTATTATGAAAAGGAGCTTGGCTACGATATTCCGCCCATGACGCCGTTTGTGGGCAAGAAGTTTAATACCACGCAGGCGGGCATCCATGCCGACGGGCTGCTGAAAGACGAGGAGATCTACAATATTTTCAATACCGATAAAATTCTCAATCGCCCTGTTGCCGTGACCGTCAATGCCCATTCGGGCGTGGCCGGCATTGTGCACTGGATCAATGACCACTTTGCCCTCGAAGGCGCCTGCCGGATCGACAAGAAGCATGCAGTCGTCGTGGCGCTCAAGGACTGGGTCGATCAGCAGTATGCCCGGGAGCGCGTCACGGCCATCGGCGACGACGAGCTGGAAGAGGCGCTTAAAACCATTGATCCCGAATTCTACGATCATCTGAAAAACTATGCTTGAACACGAAACAGGAGACTTGCGATAGATATGCATACGATAACACTGATTCCCGGCGACGGCATTGGGCCCGAAGTGGCCGCAGCTACGCGCCGGGTGATTGAGGCAACGGGAGTTGCCATTGCCTGGGACGAGCAGAACGCAGGCGCAGGCGTCATAGCCGGCTGCGGTACGCCCCTGCCAGCGTCTGTGCTCGAATCAATCAGGAAAAACCGCGTGGCGCTCAAGGGCCCCATCACGACGCCCGTAGGCACGGGCTTCAGGAGCGTCAATGTGTCGCTGCGCAAAGAGCTCGACCTGTATGCCAATGTGCGGCCCTGCAAAACCTATGCGGGCATAGCCTCGCGCTACAGCGATATCGACCTTGTAATCGTGCGCGAAAACACCGAGGACCTGTATGCCGGCATCGAGCATATGGTGGGAGAGGATGCTGCCGAGAGCATCAAGATAATAACGCGCAAGGGCTCTGAGCGCATTGTGCGCTATGCTTTCGACTATGCCGTGCGGGAAAAGCGGCGCAAGGTGACTGCCGTGCACAAGGCAAATATCATGAAATGCACCGACGGCCTGTTTTTGAGCGTGGCCCGGGCCGTGGCGCTGGAGTATCCCGCAATCGAATTTGAGGATATGCTTGTTGATGCCCTGTGCATGAAACTGGTGCAGGCCCCGGCTCAGTATGATGTTCTGGTTCTGCCCAATCTCTATGGCGATATCGTATCGGACCTTTGCTCGGGCCTTGTCGGCGGCCTTGGCGTGGCCCCCGGCGTCAATATAGGCAAGGGGCTCGCGCTGTTTGAGCCCGTGCATGGCAGCGCGCCTGACCTTGCAGGCCGAAACATGGCAAACCCCACAGCCATACTGCTTTCAGCAGTGCTCATGCTGCGGCATATAGACGAGAACAAAGCCGCGGACAGGCTGGAGGCCGCCATTGCTGCGGTGCTCAAAGAAGGCAAAGAGGTGACCGCTGATCTCGGGGGCGGGGCTTCGACCAGCGGCTATGCCGATGCGGTTATTGCGAAGATGAAGCAGCATGCGTAGGAGCGGATTTATCCGCGATTAATCGCGCCTGAAGGCGCTCCTACATGCAAACCGATCATTCATAGTTCGAATGCACCAGAATTACCATGCAGGACCCCACTTTCAAAAAAACCTCAGACAATGACTCAGCCGGGCTGCGGCGCAGGGTATTTGCCATCATTGAAGAGGCTGTCTTAAACGGCAACTATGCACCCGGGGAAAGCCTTACCGAGTCGAGGCTCGCAGCTGAGCTTGGCGTCAGCCGCACGCCCATTCGCGAGGCCCTCACCCAGCTGGAGCATGAAGGCCTGGTGCAGCTTGTGCCCAACAAGGGCGCTGTGGTCACGGGTATTTCCCAGAAAGACATTCAGGACATCTACGCCATCCGCATGATGATCGAGGGGCTGGCAGCACGCTGGGCAGCTGAAAACATCGGCGACGAGGAGCTTCGGGAGCTGCAGGATGCCATCGATTTAGAAGAATTCTATACGTCAAAGGGAGATATCGGCAGGCTCATGAGCCTTGACTCGAACTTTCACCAGATACTGTACCGCGCGTCGAAAAGCAGGCCCCTGCAGTACATGCTGCACACGTTTCACCACTATATCCAGCGCGCCCGCAGCCAGTCCATTGCAGCCCCCGGCCGCGCGCAGCTGGCGCTTGAAGAGCACAAGGCCATTCTGCAGGCCATACGGGAACGCGACGGCGACCAGGCCGAGAGCATCACTGTTGAGCATATCCGCAAGGCAAGCATGAATCTGCTGAAAACCATGAAAGACCGGCAGACCTGAACCTGGAATATAAAAAGACTACCCGAACTGCGGTCACAGCCCGGGTAGTCTTAAACGTATTTTTTATGCAGATAGAGCATTTTTTTAAATACTGCAGCCTTCACAAAAAATCATTTTTCGAAAATGAAAATCCTATATCCGTTCGCCCTGATCCTGTCGAAGGGTCCAAGGGCTACGTGCCGTTCATGGTTCGACTGGCTCACCACGAACGACTTTGCCCTGCCCGGATACTACAGCTGCAAAATAAAGAAAAATGCTCTGGAATTTACACTGGCCCGCCAAGCCAGCTCCGGCAGCACATCATACTGTTCCTGCTTTTTACAACCAACTGTATGCCATCTTTAGGGCGGCAGTCAATTGCACCTTGAAACAGCAGGCAGGTCAATGCCGGTGTCACTGCTGTCAGGGAAGCAGCGGCATCAGGCTTATTGCGGTCTGCATCGCCGGCCAGTCAGCAGTGTTCTGCAGTGCGATAGGCTCGGCGCCCCGATACCGAAAATTCACCGCGACAATCTGCAGCCCTGTGGCAACCATCAAAGCGATAATCAAAATTTTTAATGTTTTTTCCATGGTTAATCCTTTCTTGTCCTGTTTACCGTTGTGCGCCCGGTTTTTTTCCGAGCTTACACGTGGAGTATACGCTGCTGATTCTGACAAAAAGCTGACGCATGAATTACATTTTGGTAATCTTCTGCGGCAGTCCCCAGATATGGTGTTGCGGATTGACAAACAGCACATTATTTTGTAAAGTTTAAAAAAAGCCGTGGCGAAATACTGTGCCCAAAACACCTCGGCAGCATGCGGCACAAAGCGGCTGATCACGCCGGGCAGGGGTAAAAAATCCGCTGCCGGCAACCGATACAGCGGCGAAAAACGATTTTAGTGTAACTGCGGCAGACATTTTGCCGGAAACGATTTCGTGAGGCACCAATACGCCCGTCTCCTGAAAGCACTGTCCAGGAATTGCTGCATGGAACTTGCCGTCATCATTTTTCTCTGCCTTTTGTTCCCCGCAGGGGCGCTCTACAGCTATATCCGCGCAAAAAAGCAGCAAGAAGCGGGGAAAAAAGTGCTTGAGGCTGCTTTTTCGCAACACGGCAACCGCATAGTTGTCGATCGGCATTTTTTATTGACGACCAATAAAAAATGGTGCCGCGTGCGCACCGTGTTCAAATGGCAGGAGCCCGTCGGTCATTTCGACGACAAGCTGCACCGCTACCGGCTGAGCATTGAAACCGGCAGCGGTCAGGAGCTCTACGCTGAAGAGCGCTCCATGACGGAATTTTTCGGATCCTGCTGGTACCAGAGTTCGAAGTTGAAACGCCGCTCTGATGCGAGCTGTATCTGCGATGCCGTGCTAGTGGAATTTCTGCCGCCCTGGCCCGGGCAATACGCGCTGAAGCTTGACCTGCAGGCTGTTGAAGGCGCTTCCGAGCTGTTAAATTTCACGGTCATGATCAGCGAAGGGGTTGTGCCGCTCAAGCGCAGGCCCTATGTGCATGCCTGTGTCGATTTGCGAAAAAACGCACCACACAAGGAGTCTGAGAATGAAGAAAGCGATTTCCCCATCGATTCTTTCTGCTGATTTTTCGCGGCTGGGCGACGAAATCAGGGCCGTGGCCGCTGCAGGCGCCGACTATATCCACATCGATGTGATGGACGGACACTTCGTCCCGAACATTACTATCGGCCCCCTTGTTGTCGAAGCCGCCCGGCGCGTCACGGATGTGCCCCTTGACGTGCACCTGATGATTGAAAACGCCGATGCCTATATCGACGCCTTCGCCCGGGCAGGCAGCGCCCTGCTCACCGTTCATGCCGAAACAGGCTATCACCTGCAGCGCACCCTCAGGGCCATACGCGACAGGGGCATGAAAGCCGGCGTTTCACTCAATCCGGCAACGCCGCTGAGCGCCATTGACTACGTGCTGGACGATGTTGACCTGATTCTCATCATGACCGTGAACCCCGGCTTCGGCGGCCAGCAGTTCATTCC
>JAFGCP010000064.1 GCA_016932595.1 Deltaproteobacteria bacterium | reverse complement strand
GCATAAGCCCTGCGCAGAAACTGATCCCAAGGAGCGGAACCGCGGGAACAAGGGGGCAGCGAAAACTGCGCTTCATTTCAGGATGCGTCTGCCGCAGAACGACAACACCGCCGCAAACAATGCAAAAAGCAAACAAGGTACCGATATTACAGAGTTCTGCCGCAGTGCCGATGTCAAGAAATCCGGCAAAAAGAGCGACGACCGTGCCGGTCAGTATCTGGGAAATATAGGGGGTGCGGAATCGCGGATGTACTTTGGCAATCCAGGACCAAAGCAGTCCATCGCGGGACATGGAGAAAAAAATGCGCGGCTGGCCCATGAGCATGACTAAAAGCACACTGGTAATGCCTGCCAGCGCACCGACAGAAACAAGGGCCGCCCCCCAGGTGTAGCCGACGAGACTTAACGCATGCGCAACAGGAGCAGGATGATTGAGCTCTTTATAGGATACCATGCCGGTCAGAACACCCGAAACCAGCAGATAGAGAACTGTGCATATCACCAATGATAAAATGATGCCTATGGGCATGTTGCGCTGGGGGTCTTTTGTCTCCTCTGCAGCCGTTGAGATGGCGTCAAAACCGATATAGGCGAAAAAAATAATGGCCGCTCCTGTCATAACCCCGCTGATCCCGAACGGCAAAAACGGCCTCCAGTTTGCCGGTTTTACCTCAAAGATGCCCACTGCCACAAAAACGATGACGGTGAGCACCTTGATAAAAACCATGGCGCTTGTAAACCGAACGCTTTCCTTGATGCCGATAATAAGCAGGGCGGACAATAAAAGCACGACCAGCACAGCCGGAAGATTTATGATCGCGTCGGGTGTAGTTCCCGGAGCGCTTGCGCACCATGCAGGCACCTGTATGCCCAGACCTGCAAGAATATTTACAAAATAGCCTGACCATCCGATTGAAACGGCAATGCAGGCAACCACATATTCAAGGATGAGATCCCAGCCGATAATCCAGGCTATCATTTCACCAAGAGTCGCGTAAGCATAGTTGTAGGCGCTGCCGGAGGCAGGAATGAGGGAGGCGAACTCAGCATAGCAGAGTGCCGTAAAAAGGCATGCGCAACTGGATATGACCAGAGAGAGAAGTATGCCGGGACCTGCATACTTTGCCGCCGCGGTTCCGGTAAGCACAAAAATGCCAACGCCGATAATAGCTCCCACGCCGAGTACGGTCAGGTCGAAAGCGTTCAGAGATCTCTGGAGACGGTGCTGCTCCATATCCAGCTCTTCAAGAATGTGCTGCGGAAATTTACGGCGAAAAAGTCTTTTTGGCATTTAAATTTTCCTTTTAGCAAGAAACGCCCAACATAGCAGTCAGCTGAATGCTTTATTTAAACTATGTCATGATATTTTGTAAAGTTTTTTATAGTTTGCAAATATATATGCGCACCTTATAGGCTTTGTACTGGAGCTCCTTCCTTGCTCAATTCCTCTTCCGTCCTTAGGGTGCTACTTGTTCTGAGGGTTTAATGATATTTTTTTTTATAATCATTTGATGCTCGGAAGCAGGCGCGGTATACACTTGTCAGCGAATGGACTATCAAGCTCGGGGAACAGCGATCAATCTCAGAACTCAACCGCCTCTCCCGGTCAATTCTTGCAAGCAAAACAGCCCTATTCACCCCTATTCTCATGATTTACATTTCTCAGCCAAACTTTTATGACTTGATTTTTTTCTTTGTAAGTGATACAAAAATTTATTAATTTGTTGCGGCGGTGTAGCTCAGCTGGTTAGAGCATGCGGCTCATATCCGCAGTGTCCGGGGTTCAAGTCCCTGCACCGCCACCACATTTTCCTAAACGCCGCCCATAATCGCTTGTATGTTAATGCACACATCCATTCGCAGCTCTTATAGTTTCGCTGTAATTCCGAAGCAACATTTCCAGGAGATATCAAAAAAACCCGATAAAGGTAAAGGCTCTGACAACAGCTATCCTCATGACCACTGTTCCGAAAACTATCATTTTCGATCTGGGCAAAGTCATCGTCGGCTTCGATCATATGACCTTCTGCCGTAATGCATCCCACTTCTGCGAAGTATCACCGGCTGCCGTATATGACAGATTATTTCTGTCCGGCCTTGTAAGCCGGTTCGACGACGGAACGCTGTCCGGTGAAGCCTTTTTCAAGGCTGCCTGCGCTGATCTTGGCATGCGGGCCGATATAGATCTCTTTGCACGCCTGTGGTCGGATATTTTTACGCTCACCAGCGGTATTGAACAACTTCTGATCGACGTAAAGCAACGCTTACGGATTGTCTGCCTGTCAAACACAAACCCCTGGCATTTCAGCTGGTGCAGAGAACATTTTAAAATTCTTGACTCCTTTGATGCTTTCATCCTTTCCTATAAAGAAGGCTGCTGCAAGCCGGATCTGGAGATATACAGACGAGCTCTTGCAAAAAGCCAGGCGCCGCCGGAGCAGTGCCTCTTCATTGATGATAGTGCCGAAAATGTCGCTGCTGCCAGACAGCTCGCCATGCAGGGCCTTGTTTTCTCCTCGGTCGATGCACTGGAAAAAGACCTGCGGGAACGTGGGTGCCTGCAGCATGCGGCATAAACACAGGGGCGCTCAATTGCCTCAACCAGGGATTATACTGCGGGGCATGCATGCACTCTACAATGCACCGGGGTTCCGCACATAATATATGGTATTTTTCAATCTGTATAAACACTTTCAAACAAAAGAAACGGAGGCGTGAATATGCAGCAACTGACTATCATAGGCTCTGGACCGGCCGGTCTTACAGCTGCAATCTATGCAGCCAGGGCTGGCCTTGCTCCCCTGGTCATCGAAGGCCTGCAGCCAGGCGGACAGCTTACCACAACAACCGTCATTGAAAACTGGCCAGGCTCACCTGATGGCATAGATGGCCCGCAACTCATGGCTGACATGCGCAAGCAGGCTGAAACATTCAATGTTCAGTTTAAAAGCGGCCTTGTTACCCGCGTGGATTTCAAAAAAACGCCGTTTAAGATATTCGTTGACGGGCAGGAGGTGGAAACCCGCTGCGCCATCATCGCCACAGGCGCATCACCCAGAATGCTCGGCCTTGATGTAGAAAAAAAACTCATGGGTCGCGGGCTTTCCGTATGCGCTACCTGCGACGGATTTTTTTTCAGGAAAAAAGATGTGGTGGTGGTAGGCGGCGGCGATACGGCAATGGAGGAGGCTATTTTTTTGAGCGGCCTTGCCGCCTCAGTTACGGTTGTGCACCGGAGGGATGAACTCCGTGCGGCACTCGCCATGCAGGAACGTGCACGCTCAACACCGAACATCCATTTCATATGGGATTCCGTCATTGATGATATCCTTGATATATCGCGCAACACGGTCACCGGCGCCATGATTCGAAATGTCAAAACAAACCAGGTGGCATTCCATTCCTGCGACGGCATTTTTCTAGCCCTGGGGCATGTGCCCAATACAGCATATTTGCAAGACCAGATCGAGGTTGATTCGCAGGGATTCATTGTTGTGCAAAAGGGGTCTGCAACAAATATTCCGGGCATTTTTGCCGCTGGTGATGTAGCAGACCCGGTGTACAAGCAGGCTATAACGGCAGCAGGCATGGGATGCATGGCAGCGCTTGATGCAGAGCGGTTTTTAAAAGGCCTGTAAAGCACTGAGGACAATCTTGTAAGCGGATATCAGAACCTCCTTGAATGGTTGATCTGTATGGTACTTCGTTCAATCATCAGACAGGTCCCCGGGGATACTCGGGTGCGGAAATACTGCGTGGCATTGCAGATGCGGGTAATGGCTAGGGGGCTATAGAGATATCGTAGGAGCCCCCTGTTTTCTTATACGCAATGGCATGCATGTGGATGCTGGCAATCTCCTGCTTTGACAGAATCCCATGGTCAACTATGCTGCGGAGGGTTTCCGGATACGCTCCGGTTGTCAGGCGGTGTATTTCCAGTGCCCTTTCAAGCCTTTTTGCATGATCGCGAACAAATGCCTGCCGGAGAGGCGTATGTTCCCAGCGAGGCAGGCCTGCAACAGGAAAGGTGCTCTCAAGAAAACTGCCCGGCAAAAACAGTAGCAGGGCTGCAACTGCGGCAAGCCAGCCGAATGAGATCATACCGATACCAGCCCGGGAAAACAGATTCCCTGAATCAGCCTTTTTTTCAGCCCTTTTTGACAGCAGCCGTATCGCGCCACGCTCGAGCAGCTGCACAAGAGTCTTGCAGGCGGTAAAACTTCCCAATACACTGGCGTCAATAATATCCTGCACACTGCGCTGCCCGTCAACCAGTGCGCACACATGCTCCTCATCGGAATCAAGATCAGGGAGAGCGGCATAATTATTTTCAAAAAGCATATCAAAAGAGCTTATGACAGATTTAATCTCCGGCCATTCGTCAATCCTGCGAAGCACGTCAAGCAGAATGGATTCCAGCCCCGGCAGATGGACAAGTCCTGACGTCCGGGTTACTGTCTGCGAAACGAAACGGTATGTTCCCGTATGCCACTGCAGCATTTCATAAATAACCTCATATATGTGCGCGAGGATGATTCGTTCGAAATCAGCCCTGCTCAGATGGCCCTGATTAAGCAAAACACGGCAAATGTGTTCAAGCGTCGTATTATGCTTGTCTAGGGCCTGTCTATACTGCGCAGCCGACACAAGTGCGCTCTTGACAAGCATAGCGCCCAGACGCTCAGTGTCTCTTGCTGTCTTCACATCAATGAGATCACCGTTTAAAAAATAAATCTCTGCTGTCTCCTGGTCATGCGCTACAAGCAGCACGCCGGTCTTCTGCTGCTGGGCCAGCAGCTGGAATATATCAGCAACCCCGAAATCTTTTATGGAACCCTGCAATGCGGTCATACTGTCACGCTAGGAAACAATTCTTAAAAGCAGATTTTCTTCTGATGATTTGTCCTGAATTTTGCGCATATGCACAGCCATCAGGCACCAGTACAACAGGAGCATCGCTCCATATGCCGCGCAAGCGATACTCCGGGGGCCAAGCAAAAAAGACCAGGGGCCTTCAAAAACAAGCGGCATAATTGTCTTGAGAACGAGCATGAAAAATACAAGCATCCCTGCAGTGCCGATAAAAGTCTGCCCGGCATAAAAATGCCCGGCACCGGGGAACACATATCCCAGGGCCACAGCAGTAATTCTTTTTCTCGTTATATAGCTCTTAATGCGGTTCTTTTTATCTTCCCTGACGCCATATCCCAGCGAACTCTGTTTCTGCAAAAGGGTTTGACAGTGTGCGCACACAAGATCATCAGAGGCGGAACGCTGACAACGGCGGCATAAAACCATGCCGCACAACTTGCAGCGAACGGCGATACGCACCTGGTCTTTGTCTGGTATATTCACGGCAAAAAGAGCAAGGGCAAGCAAAACAAAAAGATCATACGGAAAATACCTGCCGCCAACGGCACTGCGCCAGACATCGCGTGTATAGGCAGGGGTGGCCATGAAAAGGTTGAACCCGCGCACCCAGATTTGCGAAATATCGACGGTTTCGTCAATTATTAAACGATTGAAATTATCTGAAATATCTTTCAAATACGAACTCACGCGGGAAAGGTCGATATTTTTTGCCTTATTGAGGGCTTCTTCTGATTCGTTAAACATAAATTTCGACTGATAAATCCGTGACAGATTGAAGTGTGCTGCTGCAGTTTTAGAAGGCGCCATTTCAACTGCCTGGTTATAGCATGCAATTGCTGCTTGCCAGTTGTTCTGTGCAAAATGAACATTTCCGAGGTTGATGGCGGCTTTATAGTTTCGGGGATTTTTATCGAGTATTCTTTCATAATATTTTTGCGAACTGCTGAAGCCGCCCTCTTTTTTAAAGAGCAGACCGAGACTTAAAAGAACATCCTCATCAAGGGGGAACCGATCGAGATATTTTTCCAGCCGCTGCGTATCGCGCAAATCGCAATAACCGTAATTTGCTTTCCATAAAAGATTAATTATCTCATCCTGGCTCACGCATTTTGCGAACCCCATGGCTGCCGCCAGCAGCGGTACCGCAAGGATCAGAAGGGCGAAAGAACCCCGTATCACGAAACGTTCGTATCTGGTTGCATAGGCATACAGAAGCACAAGCGACCATGCGCAGAACCAGATTATGGACAGCCTGCATACAAGCGGCAAAACAAAAAGGGTGATCACCATTGCCCATACGGAAAAATCAGGCAGTGCGGCAGGAATCGAGTGCCGCACATCGTGGTACAAAAGTGAAAAATAAGCGAGCAGCAGAACCAGGGCGATGGTACAAAATGCGAGCAAAATACTCCCGGCCAGCACAGCGGCATTTTCAAACACCACCATGCTGAAATCCTCAATATTCATAGGCGAGAGGGTTTTTACATATGCTGCAAATAAACTTTGCGCAACAGCAGGCACATCGAGTTTGTTCGCATGCCATTGTGCAGCAGCCTGTGCGGAATAGACAGGCGGAATATCCGGAGAAAGCAGGCAGGCATAGTTTGACAGCACCTTCGCAGCGTCATACTCATGTCGTTTTACTGCTTCCTGGGCTTGCTTGACAAGCATTAAGGAATACGGCTCGAAATTCCGGATCCCGCAATCCATCTTCTTCTGATTCACCGCCGCAAGAAAAATTTCCAGCTCTTTCGCCTGCGCAGGTTGTGGAAGAACAATCCCGGTATCATAGATTCCCGCCTGGGGTTCTGGGCAAAAAACACCTGCAATGAACGCAGCTAGTGCCAAACGCGCGAAGCTTTTGGAAATCATAGTGAGTACATGTGAAGATGACATACATCTGCCTTAAAGAACGAAAATTTACTTTACCTGCATATCGTCGAGGCTGATCGTAATCGTGATGGGACATTCGGCATCGTTTTTATTAAGCCTGATTGTCATCGGCAGACTGATTGACGTTGCAGAAATTTTCCGTGGTTGTCCGCACCTCACAATTGAAAAACCTTCACCCTCCGGTGTCTGAACACGCGGAGGTGCAAACGCCTCAGCTGAAGAGAATTCTTCAAACTCCAAAGAAGGTTCCTCGATCGTAAAGCCGGCACTATCGGCATGAAGCAAAGAAGCATCAGACACCGGCTCGACAGCCGGCCCGGCATCATGTTCATCAAAGGATAATTCAGGCTCTTCCATGTCTATGGCAGGCTCTTCTATAGCAAGGACGGCTGAACCGTCATCAAAGGAAAGCTCCGCTCCCTGAACAGCCGCCTCATCAGGAGGAAGGATATCCTCATCATCAAAGAAAAGCTCAGGCTCCTGCACGCCTTCTTCATCAAGAACAAGTGTTTCCTCGTCATCAAAAGAAAGCTCCGGCTCCTGTACAACCTCTTCATCAAGAACAAGCGACTCTTCATCTTCAAAGGACAGTTCCTGCTCCTGTGTGCCCTCTTCATCAAGAACCAGTGTCTCTTCATCTTCAAAGGACAGTCCCTGCTCCTGTGTGCCCTCTTCATCAAGAACCAGCGTCTCTTCATCATCAAAAGACAGTCCGGCATCGGAACGTATATCAGCTGATGGAGCGTCAAAGGCAGACGGGGCCGGCACAGGAATGCTGTCAAACCGGGGAGCATCGCTTTTTTCGAATGACGCAGCGGCTGACGGGCCTGCATCATCAAAGGTTAAAGGAGGAGGTTCTATGGGGCTCAGCCGAAGAGAAGGCTTTTGCTCAGGCGCGGGAGCAGCAGCAGGCGGGCTCTGGTCGTGCAGGATCGGCTCCGCTTTTTTGGCAAATGCCGGCACGGCGGGCGCTTCCGCAAGAATCTTAAGCCCCGCATCATCAGCTTCAGCTATTGATGGCGCAACAGATGGGCCTGTGGAGGCTGCGGCATCTTTTGTGCCGGGAATAATTGTCGATGAAGGTTGAGCTGTTTTTTTCTTTGCCGTACCGCTATCCATCTGCTTGAGGACCATTTTACAAATGCCCGTAAGCGTTTCCACAACCCCCATTCCCGTCAAAGCGCTTGATTCATAGGCCGGGACATTGTATGCATTGAGCATGGCATTAAGCTCATCAACAGACGCTACATGGGGAAGGTCACGTTTGTTATACTGAAGGACAAAAGGGAAGGAGCTAATGTCTTTTTTATAAAATTTCAGGTTGTCAGCCAGATCTTTCAGGCTTTCAAGATTGTCCTGCAGCTTATTTGACTGGGAATCGGCAACAAACACGACGCCATCGGCGCCGGTGAGTACGGCCCGCCGCGTCAAACCGTAATACACCTGGCCGGGAACCGTATAAATGTGAAACCGCGTCTTAAACCCTCTCACATCGCCAAGTTCAATCGGAAGAAAATCAAAAAAAAGCGTCCGATCGTCCTTGGTGGCAAGCGACATGAGATCGCCACGCTGCTGCGGCGCAAGCATTTTATGAATGCACTGCACATTTGTTGTCTTGCCGCACATCGCCGGACCATAATAAACGATCTTTAAATCAATCTCGCGTTTTGCTGCATTAAAGACGGCCATGGCTCACCCTCACGATCTTAGTAAAAGATTTTTGATTTCAGTGTCCACCGATCTGAAAGTACGGTCGGCGTCGTAAACTTTCTGGAAAATCTTTAAAGCCTTTTGCTGGTCACCTTTTTCCTTATACACAAGCCCCGACTGATAAATCAGACTGAGCCTGTCTTTTTCGCTGAGATTCAGCAGCTTTAAAGCCTTGCCGATCAAATCATTTGCGATATCATAGCGGCCCAGAGCCATATGGCACTCTGAAAGTTTTATATAGCAGTCCGCTTTGTTGTCGATCCCGCCCAGCGCTGCCGTAAACTCGGAGATCGCCTCCTCAAACTCGTTGCACCGGATATAGGCAAGTCCGAAATTAAAATGAAACTGAGGGCTGTTCATATCATCAGTATTGGCAATCATGTTCTT
>JAFGCP010000411.1 GCA_016932595.1 Deltaproteobacteria bacterium | reverse complement strand
GCTCTTTTTTATATATCTGGTGCTCGATTCTGATGCTTGCCTTTCTGAGCTCTCCGACCGTTGTTTCTATCTGCAGCAGGTCGTCATAGCGCACCGATTTTATATAGTTGCAGTGGGCCTCCGTAACCGGGGTATAGATGCCGCGATCGGAAATTTCGCGATAGGCAAGGCCCAGCGATCTAAAAAGCTCGGTCCTGCCCCGCTCAAACAGGCTCAGATAATTGGCATAATACATGACGTCAAAGGGGTCGCAGTCGGCATAGATGACACGGTACTCCGTAACAAATGGCTTCATAGAGCCTCACCCCTGATAAAGTGCCGCATAAGCCGTGCGCCCTCATCAACCACAATGCCTGATGCGCGGGCGTCTTTCTCGCAATAGCCCCGCTGCCGGGAGGTTTCAGTGCCGCGATTTGCCGAATCATACAAGATAAACGGCACCGGGTCCGAGGCATGGGTTTTTGTGCACAGGGGCGTCGGGTGATCGGGCATGACCAGCACCCTGAACTCCCCGCAGCTCTTCTCAAGCCCCGCGATCACGGGCCCGACTATGCGGCTGTCGAAGTCCTCAATGGCCTGCTGCTTTTCGCTGAAGCTGCCCTTGTGCGAGGCTTCATCAGGAGCCTCCACATGCACATAGACAAAGTCGCCGGATTCAAGCGCCTGCAGAGCAGCTGAAACCTTGCCATCGTAATTAGTATCGAGATAGCCGGTGGCGCCGGGCACATCAATGGATGCGAGGCCTGCGCAGATTCCGAGCCCCTTCACCAGATCGACTGCCGAAATCACGCTGCCGGAAATACCGTGCAGGTCTTCAAAACGGGGCATTTTCAGCGCCCTGCCCTGGCCCCACAACCAGATCGAACTCACAGGCTTGTCTCCCCGTGAAGCTCTCAGTTTATTTGTTTTCAGACCGGGAAGAACCGCGCGGCTCTGCTCCATGAGTTGCCGCACCCGGTCGGCCCCCTCGCCGCGAGGCAGGTAGTCATCAATTCTTCTGCCGGATATATCATGGGGCGGGGTAGTCTTCAGCTTGTCCGTGCCGTTTTTCCAGACCATTAAATGCCGGTAGCTCACACCGGGATAAAACGTGATATCAGAGCTGTCGAAAGTCTTTTTAAGACCTGCAATGATTTCGGCAGCATCGGCAGTCGCTATATGCCCGGCGCTGTAGTCATCCATAAACAGGCTGCCGTCTTTTTCGGCCAAAGTGACCAGATTGCAGCGGAACGCTATATCGCTGTCGGCAAGGGCAACGCCGATGCTTGCAGCCTCGACAGGAGCGCGGCCCGAATAATACTTTCGCGGGTCATAGCCCATGGCCGCCAAATTCGCCACATCGCTGCCGGGCTCCATGCCCTCGGGAATAGTGTGCACGAGTCCTAAAATGCCCTTTTGCGCGAGCCGGTCCATGCAGGGAGTTGCGGCAAGCTCAAGCGGGGTTTTTCCCCCTTTTTCTTCAATAGGATAATCGGCCATGCCGTCGCCGATAAGAACCACGTATTTCATAAGCGCCTCGTTTGTTTTTTTACATTAAGCCTCAGCAGGAATACTACTTGAAGCAGCAATCATTTGTCAACCGCCAGGAGCATGCGGGCGCTTTCCAGCACCTGTTCCGGCTCAGGCCACAACCACTGGCCAACAGGGTCAAAACTGCGGACTATGCTGACTGATTTCCCGCGCGGAGCCCACACCGCGGGATCGGTAGGCCCGAAAACGGCAACAGTCGGTATACCCAGAGCCGCGGCCATATGGGTGATCCCCGAATCATTGCCGATAAAAAGGGCACTTTGGGACAGAATCGCCGCAACAAGCGGCAGATCAAGATGTGCAAGTAGTGCGCAGGGCAGACCGGCAAGGCCTGCCTTCAAATTCCCTGCTGTTTTCTCATCAGCAGGCCCCTGAACTATTAAAAACCCTGCATGCCTTTCTTCATGCAGCCTGTGCATGACGGATACAAAAGACTGAGTCGGCCAGCACTTGTGCCGGCCGCCGCTGCCAGGATGCACGGCAATAAGCGGGTATGGGGAAACAGCACAAGCATGGGTCAGCAAATACTGGTCTGCACGGCTGCGGTCAGCGGGGCTGACACGCAACTGCGGCACGAAACCGGCAGGCGTCAAGCCCAGACCGGGAAGCTGCGCAAGCTGAAAATCAACCACATGCTGCGCACTATCAGGGAATGTTCGTAGGTGAACTGCGGCGGGGTTACAGCGTTGCACATTGTGAGTAAAAGCGCTGCTCCTGCCTGCGCTAAAAAAAAACAGCCGTTCAAAGCCAGCCAGATACTGTCGTATCTGCTCAGTTACATCATCAAAATCGCCATACAGCGTGCTTGCAGCAGCCCAGTCGGCAGAGCGAATGGTGGCGGCAAAACTGCTCCCGGCCAGTGAAAGTATGGCCGGATAGCCGAGCATTTCAATAAGCCGCCCCGGAAATGAGTTTTGAATCGTTTGCAAAGCGGGCAGCGACAGAATAAAATCGCCGATAGCTCCCTGGTGGATGATAAGTATCTTTGCGCCGTCCATGGTTAATCCATACAATGCCCTACTGGTGAGGCTGCGGGCGACACCAGCTCATTGGCTGCATGGGTAAAGAATTCCGCGCCCTAAAGCCGACAGCCTGGCGCCAATTTTTCAACAAGTACCAGATAGCCTGTGGCGGGTCAAACATTTTCACCGTGCAAAAGAAAGCATTTGATAAATGCATGCTTTGCAGTTATAAATAAAAAATACTAGAAAAATTAGAGGCCGCACCACCTATGGAAGAACTACTGTCACAACTGAACACCTATCTGCAGGGTGCGCCGCTGCTGGCCCTGCCGGCTGCGTTTCTTGCAGGCGTGCTCACCAGCTTCACGCCCTGCATCTATCCCCTCATCCCCATTACTGTCGGTATCATCGGCGCAAAAAGCAGCCAGACGCGCAAGCGGGGGTTTATCCTGTCCCTTATGTACGTGCTCGGGCTGGCGCTTGTCTACGCGGCGCTGGGGGCCTTTGCCGCCCTTTCCGGCAAGCTGTTCGGCCAGATCAGCACGAACATGTGGACCTTCCTGCTCGTGGGCAACCTTTTTTTCCTGTTCGGACTGTCCATGCTTGACGTCTTTTCCCTTGAGCTTACGTTCCTGCAGAAATGGAGCCCCTCGGCAAAAGGAACGGGCCTGCTGACGGCATTGCTGTTCGGCGGCGTTTCAGCCCTGATAGCCGGTCCCTGCACCACGCCGGTGCTCGGCACGCTGCTGGCATTCGTTGCCTCCCGGCAGAACGTGATGCTGGGGTTCACCATGCTCTTTTTGTTTGCCTTCGGCATGGGGTTTCTGCTAATTATTGTCGGCACATTTACAGGCCTGCTCTCAACCATCCCCAGGTCGGGAGCATGGATGATAACCATAAAAAAAGCTTTCGGCTTCCTGATGATCGGACTCGGGGAATACTTCATCCTGAAGGCAGGGCAATTAATGTTTTAAGGAGTTTCAGCATGAAAAAAATCTCTTTGATCATCGCAGCAATATTTCTCCTGTGCGCGTATGTACCGACAGCAAACTGCGCCGGCCCGGCAAAGCCCATGGTCGGCATCATGAAAGGCCAGATCGCACCCGATTTCACGCTCAAGGACATCAGCGGCAGGCAGATATCGCTGTCATCGGAAAAAAACAATGTCGTCTGCCTGGTCTTCTGGGCGACCTGGTGCCCCTATTGCGTAAGGGATATGCCCCGCTATAAGGAGCTGTATGGAAAATATGCTGCAAAGGGGCTTAAAATCCTTTCCATCAACATCGCTGCAAACGACCCCCTCCCGCGCGTTGAGGCTTTTCAGCAGAGAACGCAGCTGCCCTATCCCATACTCTACGATAGCATGCAGGAGGTAAGCCGGCTCTACTATGTGACCGGTGTTCCCGTAAGCGTCATTATCGACCGCAAGGGCATCATACAGCACCGGGGCTATCAGCTGCCGGACAATGCCGATCAAATAATCGCGCAGCTGCTGTAACCCTGCGCCATGCTTTGGATTGCAGTTGCAGACACAGACCCTGAAACCGCATGCATACCCGGGAGGCTGTAACAGGGTGTTAAAAAAGTCCATAGGGGAAGGCTGTTCAAAAATGCACAGATGCAAGGCGTGCGAAATCATGCGAAATGCGGCGTACTGTTTGTGCGCCGCAGCGGAGCATGATGAGCGCAACGCAGCAGATGGGCGTTTTTCAACAGCCTGCTAAAGCACCTATGCCGCAGCATTCCCCGCGCCCGCCATTTCCCTTCTGCCCCTGGTGCAGGGGCGATTTAAGCACAGCAGACCCCCATCGGCAGGTTTGTTCGAGCTGCGGATTTATTCTCTACCATAATTCCAGCCCCTGCATGGGCGCCATTCCGATTGACGACCAGGGCCGCGTTCTGCTTGCCCGCCGCGGCATTGAACCCTTCTACGGCGACTGGAATACGATAGGCGGATTTCTCGGCTATCAGGAAGAACCCCTCGACGGGCTCAGGCGGGAAGTTTTAGAAGAAACCGGCGTTGACTGCAGCATACTGGAATGCATCACCATGACTGCCGAGCAGTATGGCGAAGGCGGCGCAGGGCTCATGTGCTGTTATTTCACCGTTCGCCTGCTCTCCGGCGACTTCAAACCCCTTGATGATGTCAGCGAACTTGCATGGTTCGGCCTTGACAGCCTGCCGGAGAATATACCCTTTGCAAGCGACCGCCGGGCTTTGGCAGTGCTGAGGGAAAGACACGCAGGCAAAAAATGAATGCCCATTGCCTTAAAGTACTCGAGTTCGAGCGCATACGGGAATTTCTTGGATCATTCGCCGCATCAACCGGCGGACGCAGCGCCTGCAAAAGCCTCATGCCGCAGACCGGCCACAGCGCCGTCGTACAGCTGCTGCAGGAAACAACAGAAATGCGCGACGAGCAGGACCTGCACGGGCCCCTGCCCCTGAGCGGCATCCACAGCATACGCACGGCTGTCGAGCAGGCCCGGATGCAAAATTACTATCTCGATCCGCAGCGGCTCATCGAGATACGCGACACGCTTGAAACCGCCGGTATCATCAAAAATTATTTCTCCGGCCATGCCGGCACCAGGCCCCTGCTGCATGCCATCACAAGCCGTATTGCTCCCCTTGACGGTATCACGCGGCGGATACGCGCCTGCATTTCAAGCCAGGCAGAGCTGCTTGACAGCGCAAGCCCTGCCCTTGCCGACATCAGGAGCCAGATAAAAAAACTGCGCTCCGGCATCATCCGCACCCTTGAGCATATGCTGGCTGATGTCGATCTGGGCACTGCCATACAGGACGACTTCATAACCCTGCGCAATAACCGCTATGTGATCCCTGTGCGCAGCGACAGCAAAAACACCATACCCGGCGTCGTGCATGACCAGTCGCAGAGCAAAGCCACATTCTTTGTCGAACCCCTCTCCGTGGTCAATCAGAACAATGAACTGCAGGGGCTGCGCAAAGACGAATATTACGAGGAACTAAGAATACTCACCGAGCTCACCGGCCTGGTTCACGCCAGCGGCCCGGAAATATGCGAAAACCTCGACATCATCGAGCGCGTCGACCTCATACATGCCAAGGCATTGTTTGCCCGGGCCCTGCGGGCAACCTGCCCCGAGATCAACGACACTGGCGTCATCGGTCTTCGCAGCTGCAGGCATCCCATACTGCTCTCGCGTTTTGTTGAAGATCCCGCCCCGGCAGGGGAGACTGACGGCAAACCGCAGGCGCCGGCAGGCGCCTGGGTATTTGACCGCAGCTCCGTGGTTCCCATCGACTGCATCAAGAGCACGAAATCCTCCACGCTCATCATCACCGGCGCCAATGCAGGAGGCAAAACCGTCGCCATGAAAACCATCGGGCTTTTCGTGCTTATGACGCAGGCAGGCATGCACATACCGGTGGACGCCCGCAGCACGATTGCCGTCTTTGACAGCGTTTTTGCCGACATCGGCGACGAGCAGAACATGGAAACAAGCCTCAGCACCTTCTCGTCCCACATGAGCCAGTTGCGCGGCATCATCTCGCAGGTGACGCCTTCATCGCTGGTGCTGCTCGACGAGCTCGGTTCCGGCACCGACCCGTCGGAGGGCGGCGCGCTTGCGGTGGCGATTCTTGATTTTTTGCGCAAGCGCGGCTGCACAACCATTGTAACGACGCATCTCACTATCATGAAAACCTATGCCTACAGCCGTGACGATGTCGAGAACGTATCGGTTGCATTCGACCCGGCCACGCTCAAGCCCAGCTACAGCCTGGTGTACGGCATGCCAGGCTTCAGCAATGCCATTGCGATTGCCCGCAGCATCGGGATACCGGAAGAAATCCTGCAGAGCGCCGGCGGCTATCTCGAAGGGGCTGACCGGCAGGTGGCTGAGCTGATCCAGGGCCTTGAAAAAACCCAGAAAGAGCTCTCTGACAGCAAAGAGGTGCTGCGCACCGCCATCCGCCTTGCCCGGAGATATCACAATGCAGCCGAAAGCCTCCATGACAGCATGCATGAGCAGCGCGAGAAAATCCTTAAAAACTTTGAAACAAAAGCACGCAGCCTGCTGCGGCACAGCGAGGATGAACTGATGAAAATCATCAAAAATCAAAAAAAACGCACTGTCATTCGCCCTGATGACGACTTCAAGCAGGATGATGCAGCCCGCAGAGCGCTGACAGAGGTTAAGAAAAAACTGCACGGCCAGTTCCCCAAAAAGGCCGTCGAGCATGGGCAGGTCGAGCACATTGAGCATCTTGAAGCAGGACAGACCGTGATGGTTGTGCATCTGCACAAGCAGGGCATTGTGATGAGCGCCGACAACGGGGCAAAAAAAGCCGAAGTTGCCATAGGCCCCATGCGCGTCAAAACCGGCTATCACGAGCTGGCCCTGAGCAGCGTGCCGCCCGGCCAGGCCAAAAGCACGTCTTCAAAAAAGTCTGCAAAGCCCATGCCTTCAAGTGCTGAACCGGCATTTGCCCGCAAGGTAAATGTTATCGGCATGCGCGTCGAGGAGGCACTGCCCGTGGTTGACAAGGGCATCGATACGGCGCTTCTGGAAGGCGCCGACACAGTGGAAGTCATTCACGGCAGGGGAACGGGCCGCTTGATGGCCGCCATACATGAGCATCTGAAAACAAATCCGTATGTAGAAAGCTTTGCCCAGGGCACCCAGGCCGAAGGCGGATCAGGGCTCACCATTATTCATATCAAATAGGGCGACAGGCTTACAGGAGATCGAAAAATGAAAATCAGGGTTAAAAAAGGCCCGCTTGCCGCTGAGCGGAGCGATGCGGTTGTGGCGGGCGTGTTTGAGGGAGCGAAAAAACTGAGCGAAGCAGCAGCGGCACTTGACCGGGCTACGGGCGGATTAATATCCGCCATGCTCACAAGCGGAGACTTTACCGGAAAATTGCATAAAACAGCTGCCCTGTATCCCGAAAAAAAGCTGCGCCTGAAACGCATCGTCCTTGTGGGGCTCGGCAGGGAAAAAGATTTCACCCGCGACAGGCTCAGAGGTGCGGCATCCGCGGCAGCCTGCGCCGTGCGTGACCTTGCCGTCACAAGCATGCTGCTGCCCCTTGACTTTGCCGGCATACAACTCAGCGCATACGACACAGCTCGGGCGCTTGTGGAAGGCGTGATGCTCGGGCTGTACCAGTTCAAAGAATACAAAACAAAAAACAACGGCACTGGCGGCAAGCCCCTCACGCTATGCACGCTGCTGGCAGGCAAAGCCGCCGGGCTTGCAGGCGCAAAAAAAGGCGCCGCGCAGGCCGAAGCCGTGTCGCGGGCCGTCTGCCTTGCCCGCGACCTTGTCAACAGGCCGTCAAACACGGCAACGCCGGAGCATCTTGCCCGGGCGGCAAAATCCATAGCCGCTCAGCACGGCATCGGCTGCACGGTGCTCGGCAGCCGGCAGGCGCAAAAGCTCGGCATGGGCGCTTTCTGCTCAGTTGCCCGCGGCAGCAATGAGCCTGCGCGCTTTATTGTCCTTGACTACAAGCCGCGCATAAAAAAACCAGCGCCGGCCATCGTGCTCATCGGCAAAGCCATCACCTTCGACAGCGGCGGTATTTCCATAAAACCAGCCCAGGGCATGGAGGAAATGAAGACCGACATGGCAGGAGGCGCAGCCGTTCTGGGCGTTCTGCAGGCTGCAGCGGCATTAAAGCTCGCGGCGCATGTCGTCGGCATCATACCCGCAACGGAAAACATGCCCAGCGGCCATGCTCTCAAACCCGGTGATATCATACAGGCCATGTCCGGCAAAACCATAGAAATTATCAGCACCGATGCCGAGGGCCGCCTCATTCTTGCCGACAGCCTTACCTATGCGCAGCGCTACAAGCCTGCGGCTATAATCGACCTGGCAACCCTGACCGGAGCATGCATTATTGCGCTGGGGCATGCAGCCTCAGGACTGATGAGCACGGATGAAAAACTCATTAAAAAAATTCAGGCGGCTGCTGAGGCAACGGGCGAAAAAGTCTGGCCCCTGCCCCTGTATGAAGAGTATGCAGAGCAGCTGAAAAGCGATGTGGCCGATCTTAAAAACACCGGCGGCAGGCCCGCAGGCGCAATAACGGCGGGCTGCTTTTTAAAAGAATTCGCCGGCGCTGTCCCGTGGGCTCATATCGACATTGCCGGCACTGCCTGGGCTGCAAAGCCCCTGCCCTATAGACCCAAGGGAGCCAGCGGTGTCGGCGTCCGTCTGCTGATGGAGCTGCTTGAGCAGTGGGTGGAGGCAACCGGGGCATAGCTGTTTCAGAATGTGCATACCTATGGTGATGGTGGTGATGAAAAAGCTCCTTTTCATATGCGCCTCGCCACTCCTCTTTGCTGCGGCTAGTGGGCCGTGACACTTCAAATTATGTAGTGTGTTCGCTTTGTAGGAGCGCATGTATGCGCGATCGTTTCGCGGCTGAAGCCGCTCCTACAAGAGAAAACCATCAAAACACATGTCGCAGCCAACCAGAGCAATTATCGAGCCGCGAGCCTGAAACCCGTATCCTTGAAAACAGGCCTGCCCATAGGGAAACCAGCTCTATTTTCCAAACCTCACCCTAGAGCATTTTTCTAAATACTGTAGCCAGCAAAAAAAACATCTTTCAAAAACGAAACTCCTATCCGTTCGCCCTGAGCCTGTCGAAGGGCCGCATTCCCGTTCATGGTTCGACAAGCTCACCACGAACGGGAATGACATGTATGGAGAATTCGGCTATAAAATAAAGAAAAATGCTCTAGGCTCCGCCTCGGGGCACTCTTCCAACTGGTATTCCAACCTAAAGCATGTATTTATTTGAAAATTCTTTTATTAATTTGCCGCGACCTTATCTCCTTAAAAATATTTTATTTAAAAAATTATACAAAATAATACTTATTTTTTCTAATTATTTTATTAAAATACTTGTTTTAATTAGGTACTAAATGAGTATTAAACGAGCATTGATTGTATTTTGAATAGCTGTAAAATCAAGATGTTAAAACGTCTAAAACGGTCATCTATTTCATGGAGGGTACAATGTCTAAAATGTATCAAGCAGCCTTTATTCTTGCAGCAGCAGTTTTAATTGCCGCCTCTGCCGTGCACAATGTTTTTGCTCAGTCAACCGCATATGTCTGGTCCCAGAT
>JAFGCP010000410.1 GCA_016932595.1 Deltaproteobacteria bacterium | reverse complement strand
CCTATGTTTTTCACGTGCCCCCCCCTTGCCTCCTCGAAACCCTAACAGCCCTGCCTCCAACAAGCAACCTAATTTTTATACCCCTCGAATCCTTCCTTTTCTCAAATAGGAAAAAAAGCACGCACTTGCTATCCCGCCAATAATGCCAGCCGAATTAATGAAAAAATCAAAGGCACCAGGACCCCGGTCCAGTGTTGCCAGCTGCAGCAACTCAGTCAGGGCTGCAAAAGACAGCAATACGCTAAAGATACAGGCAAGCTGTTTTAATGGCAGCGCAGCCCTGCCAGGGGCTTTTTTTCTGGCGCCAGCCCATACGGTTGAAGCCAATCCCAGCAAAAAAAACAAAAACACGTGCCCGGTTTTCTTAAGCCAGAATATCTTAAGGCCAACAGCACCGGCTATCATTTCCAGATAATATTGCGAGCACAGAACACCGATCAGTATCATTACTATTATTGCAAGCGGTATCCAACCCCCTTTTTTTAATAAGCCAAATGAGCCTATCGCGCCGATTGCCAGTACGATACCCGCGAAAAACAGCATGCCTCTCAAGATAACATAGTTGCTGTTTTTATAGGCCGGACCGAGTGAAATATCATCGCACCAGAGAATGCCTGATGCGCCGCTGTTTTGAACAACAACGGTTGCCGTTGCCGCATACTCAGGAACAGGAAATATTTTTTCGAATTCCCTCCACGGTGAAGTCCCGGTTAAAGAGCCGACCGCATGAGGGTAGTCCCAGTTAATTTTGCCGCCCGTATCGTTGAAGTACAGCAATAATCGCGCAGTGTTCCAACTTTTTGCTCCCCTCACAACCCCCTCTGTTCGCATTTTGGCCCGCAACTGCAGAAACTGGTAATCCCGGGGGTTGCGGAGGGTCAATCTTATATAAGCAGGCTTATCCTCCTGCGCAGTCAGTTTAATGCATGCGCTGCCCGAAAAACCGCTGCCGGTTTCCCGGGTAACTCCATGGGTTGATTGCATCCACGAATCCAGGGAAGCCACGTGGGCAGCAGAAGCCGTTTGCGTCCTTGCTTCAAAATCACTCAGCACTATATGTTCATTGCCGGGCAGATAGGCGGGGCAGTATGTAATCAGGTACACAAAACCACATAGCCAGACTATGCAGCCAAGGATGAGTAACCAAAAACCGTGTTTCACTCGCCTCCTTGAATCCTCTTTTTCAAACGGCTTTTCCTCAATCCCTTGAATCCCCTGTTTTGTTTCATATGTATACAGATGGGTCATGATGAACCCACTCCAGTTTGATAAACACGCAGGATAGCATAGACAGGTTAAGCATAACCCGCAAAATGGACAATCATAAGAAATTTCATCAACTCACATTTCCCAAAAAGCTTTATACGAACCTGGGAATACTGCAATCTGATCTGGATGAATGGCGTTACCACTACAACCATGCAAGAACCCATCAAGGCAGGATGTGTTGCGTCAGAACGTCGTTTGCCATAATGCAGAGCAGCAAGGGACTTTAGAAAAAAACACTGCTTGGAGCTCCACGGACAGGCTCTGCGTTAAACCGGAACCCGTGAGCTTCAGCCGCGATTACCCCATGTTATAAACGTGGCAGCAATCTTTTTTTTAAAACTTTCAGTCTTCGACCAACTCGACTTCTTTCTTTTAAGTATTTCATATGTCTCATTGGATCCGATAAAACTGTATCCATTTCATCCCGGCTTATGCCCAAAGCATTCAAAAAGAAACCAAGATTAGACGGTTCTGTAAGCGAAGCTTTTTTTTCGGCAACACGTCTTTCGGCTTCTTTTTTGTCCATCTGGCCGCACGTCACAAGCTTGCTGTAACGAAGCATTTCAGGTATGAGGACGGGATACTTCTTATACCTGATATAATGCACTATATTGTCGACTTTACAATCCGAATGCTCCGCGTCAGGGCTGTGGGCCGTCCATCCCAGTTCGTTCGTAATAGTTTTAAAAATGAAATCATAATCCCAATCCATATAATCAGGCAAATTGATAGCAGGCGGGGATGAAAATAATCCCATCGGCTGTATTATAATCTCAGCATCTTTCTTGAGAGGGGTGCTTTCTAAAACATTCTCTAAAAAGCTGAAATTGCCATCAAGAAAATAAGCAGGGTGCACATGTTCCTCAGTCCGTTTTGACGTACCCTTTACTATAAGAGGAATATTGAAGGCGGCTTGTGCCCTGAAAATGGCGGTATAAATTCCCTTCAAGCAGACCGGGCAAAAAAATCCGGTATTCAAGAAAAAATGGCGGTAAAGATTCATCAAAAGGGGCTCACTCAATCCATAATATAAGTGATCCGCACCAAGCTTACTGCATGCAGTATGAATGTTTATTCGGGCATGGTCTGTCAGAAATCCATTGTCCCATGTTACTGCCAGACACTTAAGATTGAATTTTTTTCGGCATACATAGAGAACATAGGTGCTGTCCTTGCCTCCTGATAAAGGCACAAGCACATCATAATGCTGTTTTTGAGATCTTGCTTTCTGAAGGATATTTTCAAGCCTGGCATACTGCTCTTTTTTTATATTTTCCCAATTCCCCCAACTGCGGTCATAATCTCTGCAAACAGAGCATATTCCGTTCTGATCTATACTTACCCCCGGAACTTCTGTACTTAACAGACACCGTGCGCATGAATTCATATCTAATAATTTCCTCCTTTTGAGTGCTGGCCTAGAATTCAGATATGCGACGTCGTATCTTTGCTCGCTCAAAGATACTTTAACGGGAAGTGGCTTTGGAATGGGAAAACTATAAGATGAAGATACGTGTGTGTCAAGGCAAATACCTGAGCCGGGGAGAAGGGAAAAAAGGCCAGCGATCTGCAGGGTGTGCCTACCGGCTGAAGGTTGCCGGTCTGATGACTCGGCAAAAAGATAAAAATTTCTTTCATGCTCTGCATTATTCCTGTACTGGTTTCTGTATCTGAAAAATACAACGATATTGCGCGGATATGTTGCGTGCTTAAACCTTCTCTGTTTGCCTGACACTTATTTTTAGCTGGTCATGCTTTTCTCTTTGCGGCACAAAATCAATTTGTATGCTATCCTATATATTATGCTTTAATGGAATGGGGGTTCCGCTTGCAAATTCAGACGGAAACTATTTAAATTCACTAAAAAAATATCGGACATGTGAGGCCGCAGCTAAAAATTTTCGTGCAATCAGGGGATATCCCCTTGACTCCTGCTCGTGCTGCGGTATAGCATAAAATCCATAGGAGCTTCCAAAGCTACAGCAAACTTTT